>NZ_JBQLZL010000023.1:30044-100282 GCF_052168255.1 Almyronema sp.
TGAAGGCTTCTGTCATACTAGAAATGCAGTTAGAATCCCCCTTAGAGCCGCTATGTTAGGGACATTTCAGCAGAGCAATTTACGCATTGAGGTCGATGCCCCTGAAACGGCCATTCGGGAAAAATTAGTTTTTCCCGCTCAATTTCGTCAGTGGATGTGGCCGCAGCGATTCTCAACCGGACTGCCGACAGAGCTAACACCTGGTCTAATTTTCAGCAGCTATATTGGGCCAATTGAAATTCAACATCAGGTTGAAACGGTTTCTAGCAATCGTTTAGAACTTTTGCTTTGCGGTGGAATTGATGGTTTCCATCACTGGTACTGGGGAGAAGGATGGCTGCAATCTCATATAGAAGGCGTTTCTCTGTTGCCGCTTAACTTGGGTCAGACCTTCAACCTGTTTAAGTTACGCCAGCAGCTAGAAGCTCCCCTGCTGAGCGTTGACTAATGGTGAGCTATGGTTTTTGAGTGCTTTCCCGATTAGCTTTGATCACTAGAACCGAACAAGGAGCCTCAGCGACAACTTGACCACTCACGGAACCTTGAAGAATGCGGCTAAGCCCGGTTAAGCCCCGACTACCCAGAACAATCAAATCGCTTTGATAAATATTGGCCAGTCTAATAATTTCTTCGACAGGATCACCCGTGACAATTTCTAGTTCGCTGGTACAGGGTAAAGCCTCTCGATAAGCTTTGAGCTGTTGTTCAATTCGGTGGTATAAATCTTGACCTTCTGCTTTGGGGCGATCGGCTTGATCGTCGGGGCGATCGCTCGTGACTACGTGGGTCAAAATAATCTTGGCTTTAGACGAGAGCTGCAGTTGTGAGAAAACCTGCATCATTGGCTCCCCTATCGCTGAGTCGTCAAGCGCCACCAGAATTGTGTTAAACAGCACAGAGATTTTTCCTACTAACCCTACTAAACCAAGTTCAGGGTAATTTTAGCGGACATGGGCGGCTATGCCGTCATTCACCTGCAATCCCTTTAGCTTGTAGCCGAATCCCCAGCTTCGAAGGGGGGATGATTCGGATTTTCTGGATTGGTTTGTGTCCGTAGCCGGACGGAAGCACCATGAGAGGGTAGCCCTTCTGCCGCAGTCAGGGCATCAATGGCTCCGGCGACTTGCTGCAGTGCCTGAGGTGAATACTGAATCAAGCTAGAGTGCTTCATAAACGTCTCAGTTCCGAGCGCTGACGCATAACGAGCAGTGCCCGAAGTCGGTAAGGTATGATTAGGCCCTGCTAAATAATCACCTACTGCTTCTGGCGTTGAGTGACCTAAGAAAATAGCGCCCGCGTGCCGAATATGCTCTAAAAGCTGCCAGGGATCGTCAACTTCTAGCTCTAAATGTTCTGGAGCAAATTCATTTGAAAGCTCAGCCGCCGTTTTTAGCGTATCTACGACAATGGCAATACCATAGTGGGCGATCGCTTTTTCGGTTAATGTTTGCCGGGGATGATCAACAAGCTGACGTTCTACTTCAGCCGCCACCTGTTGCGCCAGTTCAGCATCCGGCGTAATCAAGATAGCCGCTGCCAAAGGATCGTGTTCAGCTTGGGCTAGCAAATCTGCCGCCACATGGGCAGGTTCAGCAGTGTGATCGGCAATGACTAAAACTTCCGAAGGTCCTGCTAGCGAGTCAATCCCCACTGCGCCATAAACCAGCTTTTTAGCCAGGGTGACATAAATGTTGCCAGGGCCAGTAATCACGTCCACCTTAGGAATGGTTTCAGTGCCATAGGCCAGAGCCGCGATCGCCTGTGCCCCGCCCACCCGATAAATTTCCTGTACGCCCGCCTCTTGAGCAGCCACCAGCACAGCCGGATTGAGAGCGCCCCCTTCACCCGGTGGGGTTACCATGACTAACCGCAGAACCCCAGCCACCTTCGCCGGAATGGCATTCATCAACACGGTACTGGGATAAGCGGCCCGTCCTCCCGGTACATAAATACCAGCACAGTCAACGGGTGTATAGCGCTTGCCTAGAACGATTTCATTTTCGCCAAAATTCACCCAGCTTTTAGGCATTCGCTGCCGATGAAACTGCTCAATATTGCGACAGGCTAACTGAATAGCGTCTAACAGCTTTTTTGAAACCTGCTGGTAAGCCGCATCTAATTCCGAACCTCGCACCCTCAGCTGCTCTCGGCTCAAAGTTTGACGATCAAATTCTGCCGTGTAATGCAAAAGCGCCTGATCGCCAAGCCGTTTAACAGTCTGAAGTACCTCCCTAACCGTCGCCTCTTTGTGCACGACCTGACTGTCGTGGGTTCGTGAACAAATACGCTGAAGTTCTGCCTTTGCCTCAGCCAACTGATGAATAATTCGCAGCATTACAGCAGGATAGTGGGAAAACTAACTTCGAAGATTACCGCTGGGAGAGTCGGCTCAGCCGCTCCCTAATTCAGAAGAAGCAACCGGAGCATGCCATCCTTAACGATCTATAGCTTAGCGCGAATTTTCGTTGCGGTATAACACAAGCCCAAGAGAAGTGCTATGATTATTTATCCGGTGATAATCTAATTAGACTAGGGCTGACTGTGGCAAATATTAAGTCTGCGATTAAGCGTATCCAAATTGCAGAGCGTAACCGTCTGCACAACAAATCTTACAAATCTGCGGTGAAAACCTTAACCAAGCGATATCTCGCCGCAGTTGATACTTATGCGGCTGAGCCATCTGCGGAGAACATGCAGACGGTTCAAGAACATATGGCAGCGGTTTACAGCAAAATTGACAAAGCCGTTAAGCGAGGCGTTTTACATCCAAACTCAGGGGCAAGACGGAAGTCTCGTCTGGCGCATGCACTCAAGCGGCACGACCAGCCCGCTGCTTCTTAGAAGATACCGCTGATTTCGCGGTTCTCTTCTAAAGCAGTGATCTGGTCACTATGCCACTAATTGATACACACGTTCATATTAATTTCGACTCTTTTCAGTCAGATCTAGACGAAGTCGCTTTAGCTTGGAGACAAGCAGGGGTTGTTCGTCTGGTTCATTCGTGTGTGGAGCCTGATGAATTTTCGGGTATTCAAGCGATCGCCAATCGCTTTCCTGAAGTCTCTTTTGCCGTGGGGCTTCATCCGCTAGATATGGACAAATGGGAAGCCTCCATGCCAGCGCGTATCAGGGCACTGGCTGAGTCTGACGAGCGGGTGGTTGCGATTGGTGAAACCGGGCTGGACTTTTACAAGGCTGAGGATCGGGAGGTGCAAGAGGCGGCGTTGTGGGCTCAGCTTCAAATTGCGAAGGCGCTTGATCTGCCCGTTATTATTCATTGCCGAGAAGCGGCTGAGCCAATGGTTCGGCTGCTTAAGCGGTTTTGGCAGGAGGTGGGGCCAGTTCAAGGGGTGATGCATTGCTGGTCGGGCACACCTAGCGAGACACAATGGTTTCTAGACTTAGGGTTTTACATTAGTTTTAGTGGCATTGTTACCTTTAAGAATGCCCATCAGGTGAAAGCTGCGGCACAGATAGTCCCCTGCGATCGCCTATTGATTGAAACTGACTGCCCGTTTTTAAGCCCCGTGCCAAAGCGTAAAGAGCGGCGCAACCAACCAGCCTACGTGCGCTATGTAGCCGATGCGATCGCCCAGATTAGAGAAACCTCACCTGATGTCATCGCTCAACAAACCACTGAAAACGCCTGTCGTTTATTTGGACTATCGCTTGCTGTCTAAATTGAAGCGATCGCCCTCGCCGCCCAAAACATTTTTGGGGGTTCTAATGGATCAAATCTTTGATTGCATAAGCTTGGTTTACAGATACTCAGATGCAAACCGTATGCAGGGCAGGCGTTTGAATCTGAACTCGCTTACTTGAGCTTGATTATTCTTATCTGGCGCAGCCAAGGTGATTTTAATTTCAGTGTCGAAGGCGTTTATATTTTTGTGAGCTTATGAAGCTTTGTTTTTGGAGGGATCACGGTTGAGCAACCCCCCTAGCCCGGTTGCAAATGCATATTTTTTGTCAAGTTCGCCGTTTGTGCGGCTGTAGCTATTTTTGAAGACCACCTGTAGTGGTCGCTAAGCGGTTGCCTAAAGTCAAACCATCTAACCGCTGCACGCTTTACTGAAGTCCAGGGCACGACCTGTTGAGGAGAGGCATGACTGATCAAACCTATCAAACTCCCGTTTTTGTTCTACCGGATCTGGTAGAAATTCAGCGTTCTAGTTTTCGCTGGTTCTTGGAAGAGGGCCTGATTGAGGAACTTGACAGCTTTTCTCCCATTACAGACTACACCGGTAAGTTAGAACTGCATTTTCTCGGCAAAGAATACAGGCTGAAAAGTCCTAAATACGACGTTGACGAAGCTAAACGGCGTGACAGTACCTATGCGGTGCAAATGTACGTCCCCACTCGTTTAATTAACAAAGAAACGGGAGAAATCAAAGAGCAAGAAGTTTTTATTGGGGATCTGCCTTTGATGACCGATCGCGGCACCTTCATCATCAACGGAGCCGAGCGGGTTATCGTCAATCAAATTGTCCGCAGCCCTGGTGTTTATTACAAGTCGGAAACTGATAAAAATGGGCGTCGGACTTACAACGCCAATCTAATTCCTAACCGAGGTGCCTGGTTAAAATTTGAGACGGATAAAAACGGCTTGGTTTGGGTGCGGATTGACAAAACCCGTAAGCTTTCAGCTCAAATTTTGCTCAAAGCCTTAGGACTCAGCGATAGCGAGATTTTCGATGCGCTGCGCCATCCTGAATATTTTCAGAAAACGATTGAAAAAGAAGGCCAGTTTAGCGAAGAAGAAGCTCTCTTAGAACTCTATCGCAAGCTGCGTCCCGGTGAGCCACCAACCGTTTCTGGCGGGCAACAACTGCTAGATTCTCGCTTCTTTGAACCTAAGCGCTATGATCTGGGCAAAGTCGGTCGCTACAAGCTCAACCGTAAGCTGCGTCTCAACATTCCAGATACGGTTCGGGTACTGACCCCGCAAGACATTCTGGCAGCAGTTGACTATCTAATTAACCTTGAGTTTGATATCGGCAACATTGACGATATCGACCATCTGGGAAATCGGCGGGTACGCTCTGTCGGTGAGTTACTCCAAAACCAGGTACGCGTCGGCCTCAACCGTTTAGAGCGCATCATTCGAGAACGAATGACGGTTTCAGATGCTGATTCGCTAACACCCGCTTCTTTAGTCAACCCGAAGCCTCTGGTGGCAGCGATCAAAGAGTTCTTTGGTTCCAGCCAGCTTTCCCAATTTATGGATCAAACCAATCCATTGGCTGAGCTGACCCATAAGCGGCGTCTCAGTGCGCTTGGCCCAGGTGGTCTTACTCGCGAACGGGCTGGGTTTGCAGTCCGAGATATTCACCCCTCTCATCATGGTCGTATCTGCCCGATTGAAACGCCAGAAGGCCCTAACGCGGGTTTGATCGGCTCTCTGGCAACCCACGGTAAGGTGAATGACTTTGGCTTTATTGAGACGCCCTTTTTCAAAGTTGAAAATGGTCGCATTCTCAAAGATCAAGCGCCTATTTATATGACTGCCGATGAAGAAGATGATCTGCGCGTAGCCCCCGGTGACGTCCCTATTGATGCGGAGAATCGAATTCTAGGCGACCAAGTTCCAGTTCGCTACCGCCAAGACTTTACCACTACGGCTCCTTCTGAAGTAGACTATGTGGCCGTTTCGCCAGTTCAAATTATCTCGGTAGCGACTTCTCTAATTCCCTTTTTAGAGCATGACGACGCTAACCGCGCCTTGATGGGTTCAAACATGCAACGTCAGGCGGTACCGCTACTGCGACCCGAACGGCCTCTAGTGGGCACAGGTCTAGAAGCTCAAGCCGCCAGAGACTCAGGAATGGTTATCGTCAGCCGTACCGAGGGTGAAGTCACTTTTGTTGATGCCAATCGCATTTCTATTCGTAGCCCGCAAGGTGAAGAGAACACCTACTACCTGCAAAAGTATCAGCGCTCTAACCAAGATACCTGCTTAAATCAGCGGCCCATTGTCTTTAAAGGCGATCGCGTTGTTGCAGGTCAGGTAATTGCCGATGGGTCTGCCGCCGAAGGGGGCGAAATTGCCTTGGGGCAAAACGTTCTAGTTGCCTACATGCCCTGGGAAGGTTACAACTACGAGGACGCCATTCTCATCAGCGAACGCCTCGTTTATGACGATGTTTACACCTCCATTCACATTGAAAAATATGAAATTGAGGCGCGTCAAACCAAGCTAGGCCCGGAAGAAATCACCCGCGAGATCCCTAACGTCGGTGAAGATGCTCTGCGCCAGTTAGATGAAACAGGCATCATTCGTATTGGGGCCTGGGTGGAATCTGGCGACATTCTCGTCGGTAAAGTAACCCCTAAAGGCGAATCCGATCAACCCCCTGAAGAAAAGCTCTTGCGGGCTATCTTTGGAGAAAAAGCACGAGACGTCCGCGACAACTCGCTGCGAGTTCCTAATGGTGAAAAAGGCCGCGTTGTCGATGTGCGAGTCTTCACGCGTGAGCAGGGTGATGAACTGCCGCCAGGGGCTAACATGGTTGTTCGCGTCTATGTTGCCCAAAAACGTAAGATTCAAGTCGGTGACAAGATGGCTGGACGTCACGGCAACAAGGGAATTATTTCGCGGATCTTACCCATCGAAGATATGCCCTATCTACCGGATGGCAAGCCCATTGACATTGTGCTTAACCCGCTCGGTGTTCCCTCTCGGATGAACGTGGGTCAGGTGTTTGAATGTCTTTTAGGTTGGGCTGCCGAAAACTTGGACGTTCGCTTTAAGGTAACCCCTTTTGATGAAATGTACGGAGAAGAGGCTTCTCGCAATACAACCCACGGCAAACTGCAAGAAGCCCGAGAATCCACAGGAAACGATTGGGTTTTCAACCCCGATGATCCGGGCAAAATTCAGCTTTATGACGGACGAACCGGGGATCCTTTTGATCGACCCGTGACGGTGGGCAAAGCCTACATGCTGAAGCTAGTTCACCTAGTAGACGACAAAATTCATGCTCGCTCGACCGGGCCATATTCGCTAGTGACGCAGCAGCCTCTAGGTGGTAAGGCTCAACAAGGCGGCCAGCGGTTTGGCGAGATGGAGGTGTGGGCACTAGAAGCTTTTGGAGCCGCCTACACGTTGCAAGAACTGCTCACGGTCAAGTCAGACGACATGCAAGGACGCAATGAAGCGCTTAATGCGATCGTCAAAGGCAAGGCTATTCCTCGTCCGGGTACACCAGAATCTTTCAAGGTGCTGATGCGAGAACTGCAATCCTTGTGTCTAGATATTGCTGTCCACAAGCTAGAGACGCGTGAAGACGGTACTAGTCGAGATGTAGAGGTAGATCTGATGGCAGATGTGAGTAATCGACGGACGCCTTCACGTCCTACTTACGAATCCATCACCCGAGAAGAACTCGAAGAGGTTTCCGAGTAATCCCCTCACTTCGCTAAGAGAGGAGAATAAGCTCTTCTCTTAGCCCCCTTATTTGCAGCGTTAAGCACTTAGTCGTAAGGAAGTTGCCAAGAATGCCTAAGCTAGAACAGCGATTTGACTATGTCAAAATCGGTTTGGCTTCTCCAGAGCGCATCCGTCAGTGGGGAGAGCGCACCCTTCCCAATGGCATGGTTGTGGGAGAAGTGACCAAGCCAGAAACCATTAACTACCGTACGCTCAAGCCTGAAATGGATGGCCTCTTTTGTGAGCGAATTTTTGGGCCAGCCAAAGATTGGGAGTGTCATTGCGGTAAATACAAGCGTGTGCGCCACCGGGGTATTGTGTGTGAGCGCTGCGGGGTTGAGGTAACCGAGTCACGCGTGCGGCGTCACCGCATGGGATATATCAAGTTAGCGGCTCCGGTTACTCACGTTTGGTACCTCAAAGGTATTCCCAGCTATATGGCTATTTTGTTAGACATGCCCTTACGGGATGTTGAGCAAATTGTCTACTTCAATGCCTATGTCGTTTTAGATGCAGGTAATGCTGAAAACCTGTCTTACAAACAACTGCTGACCGAAGAGCAGTGGATGGAGATTGAAGATCAGCTTTACGATGAAGATTCTCAACTGGCGGGAATTGAAGTCGGTATTGGGGCAGAAGCCTTGCAACGGCTGCTAGAAGACCTCGACTTGGAGGGAGAAGCCGAAAAGCTGCGGGAAGAAATTACCACTGCCAAAGGCCAAAAGCGGGCAAAGCTGATTAAGCGCTTGCGCGTCATTGACAACTTTGTCGCCACTGGATCTAAACCCGAATGGATGGTACTCGACGTCATTCCGGTCATCCCACCTGACTTACGGCCTATGGTGCAGCTAGATGGCGGTCGGTTTGCAACCTCTGACCTTAACGACCTTTATCGGCGGGTGATTAATCGCAACAACCGATTGGCAAGGCTGCAAGAGATTTTGGCACCTGAAATTATTGTCCGTAATGAAAAGCGGATGCTTCAAGAAGCGGTTGATGCGCTGATTGATAATGGTCGTCGAGGCCGCACTGTTGTTGGAGCAAACAATCGTCCCCTCAAGTCTCTCTCCGACATTATTGAAGGGAAACAGGGACGATTCCGCCAAAACCTATTGGGTAAGCGGGTAGACTACTCAGGCCGTTCAGTCATTGTCGTAGGCCCAAAACTGAAGATTCACCAATGCGGCTTGCCGCGTGAGATGGCAATTGAGCTATTTCAGCCCTTTGTGATTCATCGCTTGATTCGGCAGGGCTTGGTCAACAATATTAAAGCAGCGAAGAAGCTGATTCAACGCAATGATCCCCAAGTTTGGGATGTGTTGGAGGAGGTGATCGAAAGTCACCCTGTGATGCTGAACCGAGCGCCAACTTTGCACCGTTTAGGTATTCAAGCTTTTGAGCCAATTTTGGTGGAAGGACGCGCTATTCAACTGCATCCGCTGGTTTGTCCTGCCTTTAACGCTGACTTTGATGGTGACCAAATGGCGGTGCATGTGCCGTTGTCGTTAGAGTCTCAAGCTGAGGCGCGGCTGCTGATGCTGGCGTCGAACAACGTTCTTTCTCCTGCGACTGGGCGACCGATTATTACCCCTAGCCAAGATATGGTTTTGGGCTGTTACTACTTAACGGCTGACAATCCTTATCAACAGAAAGGAGCTGGACGCTATTTTGCCAGTATGGAAGATGCCATTATTGCCTATGAGCAAGGGCTGGTAGACTTGCACGCTAAGGTTTGGTTGCGCTTCGATGGCCCGGTTGAATCCGAGGGGACAGAATCATTGGTGAAAGAAGAAAAGGCAGCAGATGGCAGCGTAGTGCGGGAATACAGCGATCGCCGGGTTCGCGAAGATGCCGAAGGACAGCTTATTTCCCAGTATGTGCGGACTACGCCGGGTCGCATTATCTACAACAAAACCATTCACGATGCATTGGCTAGCTAGCGCAGCCGCTAGATTTGGCAGTTGACGGCAACACCTTTGAAGAGAATAGAGCGAAGGGTAAGGAAATTAAGATGTCAGAGCAGCAAGGTTCCAATCAATCCACTCCGATGCTGTTTCGCAATCGGGTGATTGACAAAAAGCAGTTGAAAAAGCTCGTGACCTGGTCATTTGCAAACTATGGCACAGCCCGGACAGCCCAGATGGCTGACCTTGTGAAAGACTTGGGCTTTAAGTATGCTACCCGCGCCGGGGTTTCTATTAGCGTGGCTGATCTGCAGGTGCCGCCTAAGAAGAAAGAAATGCTGGAGGCAGCAGAAGAAGATATTCGCATTACGGAAGAGCGCTATACCCGTGGTGAAATCACCGAAGTTGAGCGATTCCAAAAGGTAATCGATACCTGGAACGGAACGAGCGAAGAGCTAAAGGATGAGGTTGTTCGCAACTTTAAATCGAACAACCCGCTGAACTCAGTTTACATGATGGCCTTTTCAGGAGCCAGAGGTAACATTTCTCAGGTTCGTCAGCTGGTAGGGATGCGTGGGTTGATGGCGAATCCGCAGGGTGAAATCATTGACTTACCGATTAAAACCAATTTCCGCGAAGGGCTGACGGTTACTGAGTACGTCATTTCTTCTTATGGTGCTCGGAAGGGTTTGGTTGATACGGCTCTGAGAACGGCAGACTCTGGCTATCTGACCCGCCGTCTTGTCGATGTTTCCCAGGATGTCATTATTCGGGAATTAGACTGCGGTACGGAACGGGGTATTCCGCTCACTAGCATGACGGAT
Source organism: Almyronema sp. (assembly GCF_052168255.1). Classification (NCBI taxonomy): domain Bacteria; kingdom Bacillati; phylum Cyanobacteriota; class Cyanophyceae; order Nodosilineales; family Nodosilineaceae; genus Almyronema; species Almyronema sp. The sequence goes on from NZ_JBQLZL010000023.1 coordinate 40,202, forward strand.
GGCGATCGCGTTCAAATTCCGCTACAAGATCGACTGCTCGGTCGGGTCTTGGCCAAAGAAGTGGTGCATCCCAAAACGGGTGAACTGATTGCAGAACGCAATCAAGACATTTCAGACGACTTAGCGGAAACGATCGCTCAAGCAGGTGTCGAAGAAGTTGAGGTGCGTTCAGCCCTCACTTGCGAAGCCGCACGTTCAGTTTGTCAGCGCTGCTACGGCTGGAGCTTAGCCCACTCCCACATGGTTGATCTAGGCGAAGCGGTAGGAATTATTGCCGCTCAGTCCATTGGTGAACCAGGTACGCAGCTAACCATGCGGACATTCCATACCGGTGGGGTCTTCACGGGTGAAAAAGCCCCTGAGATTTTTGCCAAAGCCGAAGGTAAAGTCAGATTTCCCGAAAAGCGTTTGAGAACACGGGCTTTCCGAACCCGCCACGGTGACGACGCCTTTGTAATCGAATCTAAAAGTGCTGAAATTACGGTTGAGCTGAACTCAGGCAAAAAACAGACTTTTAGTTTGCCTCAGGGAGCCACCCTGTTTGTGCGAGACGGCGAATCGGTTAAAAAGGCTCAGGTCTTGGCCGAAATGCCTTCCATGAGCCGCGTGCGTAAAGTAACCGAAAAAGCCAGCAAAGACGTTACCTCAGACCTATCGGGTGAGGTACTGTTTGACGGTCTTTACCAAGAGGAAAAGAAAGATCGCCAGGGAAACACCACACGCCTAGCTCAGCGGGGTGGTTTGTTGTGGGTACTTTCCGGTGAAGTCTATAACCTCCCACCGGGTGCAGAACCAGTTGTTAAAAACGGCGATCGCATTGAAGCTGACGGCATCATTGCTGAAACCAAACTCGTCACCGAACGTGGGGGTGTCGTTCGTCTACCCCAAACGTCTGACGGTAAAGGAGGGCGAGAAGTTGAAATCATCACCGCTTCTGTGCTGCTTGACAAAGCTGAAGTCAAAATCGAAAGCGGCCAAGGACGAGAACACTATGTGATCGAAACCATTGGTGGACAGCGATTTTCACTGATCGCCACCCCCGGCACCAAAGTCAGTCACGGCCAGGTTGTCGCTGAATTAGAAGACGATCGCTACCACACCAACACAGGCGGCATCTTAAAGTACTCTGGGGTGGAAGTCGCCAAGCGCGGCAAAGCAAAGCAAGGATACGAAGTCGTTCAGGGCGGCACTTTGCTTTGGATTCCTGAAGAAGCCCACGAGGTGAATAAAGACATCTCGCTGCTTTTAGTAGAAGATGGTCAATTTGTCGAAGCAGGCACCGAAGTTGTCAAAGACATTTTCTGTCAGAGCAATGGCGTGGTTGAAGTGACGCAGAAAAATGACATCCTGCGAGAAATTGTGATCAAGCCAGGGGATCTACACATGGTAGATTCGCCCGAAGATGTCATGGACAAAGATGGCGCTTTGGCGACTGCGGGTGAAGAAGTCATGCCCGGTCTAACCGTCGATGACCTGCGCTATGTGGAGTATGTAGAAACGCCAGAAGGGCCAGCCTTGTTGCTTCGTCCGGTCACCGAATTTACGGTTCCAGACCGCCCCTCTGTACCCAGCCAAGACTCTGTCAGCGACAGTAGCGATAGCGCTATTCGGCTGCGAGCTATTCAGCGAATTCCCTTTAAAGATGGTGAGCGCGTTAAGTCTGTAGAAGGGTTGGACTTAGTTAGAACCCAGCTAGTGCTGGAAATTGACGAAGATGCCCCCCAACTCGCCGCCGACATTGAGCTAGTTGAAGACGAATCTGATGCAGAGGTTATGCGTCTACAGCTAGTGATTCTAGAATCTCTGGTGATTCGCCGCGACATCATTGCCGATCAAACGCAGGGAAGTACGCAAACGCGCTTGCTCGTAGAAGACGGTGAGCAAATTGACCCCGGTGCCGTCATTGCTCGAACTGAGATTCAGTGCAAAATTACGGGTGAAGTTCGAGGCATTCGCGAAGGCGTTGAAGCCATTCGCCGGATTCTCGTCGTTCGCGATGAAGACCTCTTTACCGTCTCGACAGATCAAACGCCAGGGGTTGCGACCGGGCATCTTGTCGTGGCGGGTTCGGAAATTGCCCCTGGCTTAGTAGCAGAAGAGTCAGGACAAGTCGTCAGTACAACCGACTCTAGTATTGTGCTGCGGATTGCCCGTCCTTATCGCGTCTCTACCGGAGCCGTCTTACACATTGAAGATGGTGACCTGGTACAACGGGGCGATAGCTTGGTACTGCTGGTCTTTGAACGGGCTAAAACGGGAGATATCATCCAGGGTCTACCGAGAATTGAAGAACTTTTAGAAGCCCGGAAGCCGAAAGAAGCCTGTATTTTGGCTGAGCGACCCGGAGAAGCTCAGGTAGTCTATAGCGATGATGAAACCGTTGAGGTAAAAATTGTCGAAGACGATGGCGTGGTGACTGAATATCCCATCAGTCCGGGACAAAACGTTTTGGTGTCGGATGGCCAGATTGTCAGTACAGCTGAACCCTTAACCGATGGCCCTGCCAATCCGCACCAGATTTTAGAAGTCTTCTTCAAGTTCTACTCTAGCGAAGGTATGGGCACTCACGAAGCAGCGCTACACAGCCTGCAACGAGTGCAAAACTTCTTGGTCAACGAAGTCCAGTCGGTTTACCAATCTCAAGGTATTGATATTGCTGACAAGCACATCGAAGTGATTGTGCGTCAGATGACTTCTAAAGCCCGGATCGACGATGGGGGAGATACGACGATGTTGCCGGGTGAGCTAGTTGAAATTCACCAGGTTGAACAAGTTAATGAGGCCATGTCAATCACCGGAGGCGCTCCGGCTGAATATACGCCCATGCTGCTAGGGATTACTAAAGCCTCGCTCAATACCGACAGCTTTATTTCGGCAGCCAGCTTCCAAGAGACGACCCGTGTACTCACAGAGGCCGCGATTGAAGGTAAGTCTGACTGGCTACGGGGGCTTAAAGAAAACGTCATCATTGGTCGGTTAATTCCAGCGGGTACCGGATTCAATGCCTACGAGGAACCGATGGCAGCCGATCTCGATGCGTCTTTAGAAAGCGCCTTGTTAGATGACGGTTTAGACTTGCAAGACGTAGTGTTAGATGACCAAACGGCTCGGTCTTACAGCCTGGACTCTAGTTTGGAGGGTTTTTCGGGTGAAATCATTGGTCGTGAAGAGGGTCAGCGTCGCCCCCACAACGGCTACTCAGCGCTGTTTGATGATGGGGATGGTTTAATCGATGATCAAACTGAGCTGGGTTAAGCGATCGCCCTTAGCATCCTAGCTAGATACGTTAGTAAGTAACTTAAGTAAGGGGAATGGCACTTGTCGCCATTCCCTTTTTTTGTTTAAGCGTGTCGTAAAGAGTTTCTAGGGTTTGAGTATTCTGGCGAATATCAAACTGACGTTCTATCTTTTGGCGACCCTGAGCGGCCATTACATTGCGTAAGTTTTCGTCATTTAATAGCGTTAGCAGGTAAGCAGCGATCGCCTGGGTGTCTTTTTCAGGTGCCAAAAACCCGGTTTTTTCATGCTCGACGGCTTCCGGAATGCCTGCGTGCCAAGAACTCACTACCGGTAAGCCCATAGCCTGGGCTTCTAAAATAACAATAGGCAAGCCTTCTGAGTCGCCTTGCTGACCTGTGACGCTAGGGGCAGCCAGTACCGCTGCTCGATTCATCCAGCTACGGACTGTTTCAGGGGGCTGAAAACCTAAAAAACGATAAGATTTGAGACATTTAGCCGCCAACGCTTCCAAAGCCAATCGCTGAAAACCATCACCAATCAACACCAGTTCGCAGTCAGGCCGCTCAGCCTGCACATGAGCCATTGCTTGAATCAAATATTCGCAGCCTTTCTTTTCAACCAAACGACCGACAAATAAAACAATAGGCTGTCTCGGCACCATTGGCTTTGGGGTGAGCTGGCTAAGGTCAATACCGATGTAATGTACCTGAATTTTTTCCGGCGGGCAGCCCCGCTTGATTAAGCGATCGCGAATAAATTCTGAAACCGCAATGATCTGATCAGCCGTTTGAAAAAGCTTTGAGCGTTGTCGATAAAACAAGGTGGGGTAAAAACGCTGCCGATGAATGAGAGATGTAAACCCGGTCAATAGAGTCGGCACCTGGTAAGCTAAGCTGACTTCTGCTGTTGCATAATAGCCATGAAACGTAACCACCAGCGGAATCTGCAACTGCTTAGCCAAAGGCATTGCCAAAACACCATCTAGACCCAGATGAGCATGAATGAGCTGAGGCGAGAGAGCTTTAATCTGGTTGAACCAATGAGGGTGGGCAATGCCCAGGCGCATATAAAGGTTTTTCCAAAGTTTAGACTGCTCAACACATTGATCTAGAACAATTTGGCGATCGCTGGGTAAGGGAAAGCAAGCCTGCGAAAAAGTGGTCGTCCCCACATAAAAGCCTTTGTGCCTGCAGAAGTGTTCAACTTGAGCCGGAATAAATGTTTCTGAATAGGGCAGAATCTGATCGCGATAGATAACAACAGATGGCTGCATAAGGCTCGAATGGCTTACTTCCCTCTATTTACCCACCCGAGACTGACAAAGCGACAAAAAGTTTAAGCAAGCTAATGACTTTCAATAATGGGGCAGATTTGCTCATCCGTTAGCGTTGTTGGCGTGGCTTGATCTAACAGATGCGTCAACTGATTTTTGAGTTGAGTGAGTTGTTCAATTCGGTCATTAATCGCAACAATTTTTTGCTGAAATTTTTGTCGTACGGTCTGGCAGGGAATTTGTCCCTGGTCGTGTAGCGCCAGAATTTCCCCAATTTCTTGCAGGCTTAACCCTAAACTTTGAGCTTGTTTAATAAAAGCAAGCCGCGTTAAAACTTCCGGCCAAAAGAGCCGAAACCCCCCACGAGTGCGTCTAGCAGACTGAATCAACCCCAATTCTTCGTAATAGCGAATGGTTTTGATAGGCACCTGGCTTTGCTGATGGACTTCACCAATCTTTAGAAATTGAGATTCTTGAGCCAGCATGGTTTTGGATTAATTGAGAATTTGGCAGTCTTTCTCTCTTTAGCTTACTGCTTTCAACAAAGTCCTTTTTAGGCTTAACTCTCCCCTTAACTGGATTGTTTATGCTTAGAAAAGCCTTCACAGCATTAGCCATTAGGGTGGAGATATTTAAACTGCTGCAAGCCGCTGCCAGAAAAGCTTTAATTCTACGTTCTGACTTTAGAGCCGTAGCCGCCAGCGCTGAGACGCTCAAATAGCTGAAAGCCGCTGACAGAAAAGCTTTCCTTCTGCCCTCAGCCTTCTACCACCTTTAGCGACAATGCTTGAATTGTCAAGGCTCAATCAATTGTCACTGGTTTTCAAGTTTGACTATGAACCGTCGCCAGTTTCTCGCTCTCAGTACAACTGCCATTGGCGCTGCTGGGTTGTCTCAATGCGCGAGGCGATCGCCTATGGCTTCTACAGCTCAGAGATTTGTCAGCCAAGCAGGCGTTTTGACAGCAGACCTCGTAGCGCAGTCAAGCCGCCTTTCACTAGCAGGTCAGCCAGCCACCCTGCTCAGCTATAACGCTCAGGTACCTGGGCCTTTGTTGGAAATAGCCCCTGGCGACACGCTACAGTTGCGTTTTCACAATGCGCTATCACAACCCACCAATTTGCACTTTCATGGCTTGCACATTCCGCCAACCGGCAACGCTGACAACGTTTTTCGGCACGTTCCACCTGGTGAGACGGCAACCTACGAATTTACCCTACCGATTGACCATCCGGCTGGCCTCGCCTGGTATCATCCCCATGTACATGGCGTCGTTGCTGAGCAGGTTTTTGGTGGACTGGCGGCTCCGATTCTGGTGCGCGGTGGCCTAGATGAGCTACCCGAAATCAAGGCAGCGGCAGAAGCTCTATTGGTTTTACAAGATTTTGCTTTGAATCGACGGGGGCAAATCCAACCTCCTAGCCCTATGTTCCAACGCTGGGGCCGACAGGGTGAGCTAATTACCGTTAATGGTCAAAGTCAGCCGCGCTTTCGCTTGCCAACAGGTGGGCTACTGCGTCTGCGCTTGTTGAATGCTTCGGCCTCTCGCATTTATCGACTGGCTCTCAACCAGCACTTACTCCATCTAATTGCGACGGATGGTAGCCCACTAGCTGCCCCCGTCGCCCTAGAAGAACTTATCCTCGCGCCGGGGGAACGGGCTGAAGTGCTGATTCAAGGCGATCGCCAACCCAGCGAGTATGCCTTGATGAACCTACCCTACGATCGCGGCATCATGGATATGATGGGCGGCATGATGGGCGGCGACGGCATGATGGGCGGCAGGTTAGCTCAGCCTCAGGCGATCGCCCATATTGAATATGGCGATCGCGTTGAACCCCAGCCCTTACCGCAACAGCTATTAGCGCTCGACCCGCTGCCACAGCCATCCATCAAACGAGAATTCGTACTGGATCACGGCATCGACCACCATACGGGCGCGCCTTTCTTAATCAATGGCCGAGCCTTCGCCCCAGAGCGTGTAGATACCCCCGTACAGCTTGGCAGCGTTGAAGATTGGCACATCATCAACCGAGCTGGAATGGATCATCCTTTTCATCTACATACCAATCGGTTTCAGGTCATTAGCCGCAACGGCCAACCCGTTACCCCCTTAGCCTGGAAAGATGTGGTCGCCATTAAAGCCTACGAAGAAGTAGTGATACGCGTACGGTTTGCAGACTATGCAGGCAAAACCGTTTATCACTGCCATATCCTCGATCATGAAGATCAAGGCATGATGGGCATTATTGAGATGCAGTCTGTCTAGGCAGGCCGCACCCGCATTAGCGCCTGACCAAACTCAACGGGTTCAGAATTTTCTACTAAAATTTCAACAATTTCACCCGAAATTTCAGCCTCTAATTCATTCATCAGCTTCATTGCTTCGATAATGCAAACCGTTTGGCCACTCTGAATGCGATCGCCGACATCAACAAAAGGCGGCTCCTCAGGCGCTGGCGCTCGGTAGAACGTGCCCACCATAGGGGAGGTAATTTCTACCAAATTTGGATCCAGAGTGGGTGCGCGCTCGGCGGCAGGTGGGGCTGGCGGGGCTGGCGGCATTTCAGGCAAAACTGCCGGAGGCGTTGAGCCATTACCCGCTAGACCACCATCAGCTAAAACGACTGCTGAGCCAACCGCAGTTTGCTTGCGCAGCGTTAGCTCAAAATCGCCACCTTTTAAAATAAGTTCGGCAATATCTGTTTGGTTGAGTGCAGCAACCAGTTCACGCAGTTCGCCAAAATTTAAATCCACTTAGTTAAACCCCATGCCTACAGCCGTTTTACTGCTGAAACTTTAGTTTTTGATTCCGTGCCTTAGCAACGCCGCTAGTGATACCGTCTAATGCGGGTGCTTAAGCAGTCTACTCGCGTCCCAGGTAAGAGTCATTGCGGGTATCAACTTTAATCTTCTCACCAACGGAGATGAATAGAGGCACCATCACCTGCGCCCCAGTTTCGACAATGGCAGGCTTGGTGCCGCCAGTAGCAGTATCACCTTTGACCCCCGGATCGGTTTCGGTGACTTCCAGCACAACAGAATTGGGAAGTTCGACCTCTAGTACCTGGTCGCCCCAACGAACCACGTTAACCGCCATTTCTTCTTTGAGATATTTAACGCGATCGCCAATTTGGTCGGCGTTTAGACGGGCTTCTTCATAAGTCTCCATATCCATAAAAACGTAGTCTTCCGCATCACGGTAGGTATGCTGCATTGTGCGCTTTTCTAAAACGGCTTGTGGCACCGTTTCTCCAGCCCTGAATGTTTTTTCAACAACGCTGCCAGACTGAACGTTTTTTAACTTCGTACGCACAAAGGCAGAACCCTTGCCCGGTTTGACGTGCAAAAATTCAACTACACGCCAGACGGATCCTTCTAGCTCGATGGTGGTGCCAGTACGGAAGTCGTTACTAGAAATCATGAGGTTGACTACCTTAGTTGCAGTGAAGAACAAATGAAGCACAATCGGCCATTATTTTACCGCTCAGGGGGAGTTTCCCCATACTTCTAGAGGGGAACACACTGTGACAAAATCATTAAAGAAGCGCCCAACCGCCGGGTAACGTTGAATATTAGAGCAATGAGTATGGTTTTCATCAAGCGTTGGCTTAAAGCAACCTCTCTAGGTATTTTGCTGTTTGCAGTGTCTACCTGGGTGAGCGCCTTCCCTGGAAATGCAGACAGCCTTACCGCCTATGCATTTTCTCTCAGCAATCCGATACTAAACCAGCCACCTTTAGTCAGCTATCTGCCACCGGGTAATGCCATCACCGATGGCAAAGCGCTCTTAAGATATGCCTTACCAATCGACAACTCAGAAATTCGTAAAATTCAAAAAGATTTAGAAGAACTCTCAGACTGGTTGCGCAGCAAACGTTGGGGGCCTATCAAAAGCAACATCGGCAAAATTGAGCGCATCCTTAATCGCAGCAGTGCCAAAATTCTGGCAGCCGTACCGACAGCTAATCAAGCCCAAGCCGAAACGTTGATCAGCCAGCTTCAAGCCGAACTTTTACCCCTGAAAGAGGCGGCAGAGGCGCAAGATAAAGAGCAGGTTTGGCAACAGCGAGCAGCGGCATTAGATACCGTAGGCGCGTTAGAAGAACTGATGGTAGAGGGGTTTCCCTATGAGGTACCCGCAGAATACAGCCATTTGCCTCAGCTTCAGGGACGAGCCACAGTCGAATTTACAACGAACAAAGGCACAATGACGGCGGTAGTAGATGGCTATAGCGCTCCGGTGACGGCGGGTAACTTTGTAGATTTAGTCCAGCGTGGCTTTTATGACGGCTTGGAGTTTATCCGGGCTGAAGACTATTACGTCTTGCAAACAGGCGACCCAGCCGGGGCAGCCGACGGCTTTATCGATCCTCAAACTAATGAGTATCGGGCAATTCCTTTAGAAATTTTAGTCCAGGGAGATGACCAGCCGATTTACGGTGCGACGCTTGAGTCTTTAGGTCGCTATTTGGAAGATCCGGTGCTGCCTTTTTCTGCCTTTGGCACGTTGGGAATGGCTCGTCCGGGTAATGACGTCAATGGCGGTTCTTCTCAGTTCTTTTTCTTTTTGTTTGAACCTGAGTTGACCCCGGCAGGGCTGAATTTGCTAGATGGTCGCTATACGGTCTTTGGTTATGTAGTAGATAACAAAGAAGTACTTGACGAACTGACCCAAGGCGATCGCATTGTATCGGCAAAAGTCGTTGATGGCCTAGAAAACCTGGTAACGCCTAGCGCCTAAGCGATCGGCTCGGTTTAAAAGCCCTGGCACCTCTTGCTGAGATAAACAAAGCTCTAGATAGAACCAACCGACGAATTCGACTGCGCTGAAGGCGCGATCGCTTGCTGTGCCTCAGCCAGGTGCGGAGCCAAGGCAGCGCAGTCGCAACCCCAAAGCCAGCTTACGCAAAGCGCAATTGTAGCTAAAGCCAGAAGATTGAGGGCGGCGGGAAAGCTTTTCTATCCCTCACTTTCAGCCGTTGAAGTGTCTCAACGCGGGTGGCGACAGCGATAGACAATAGCCTTAATCTAAGCTTCAAGCCTTATTTAAGCAGCAATAGTCATTCCTTAATGTGATTTCGGTAACTTGAGCGGCAGAACTTTAAACGTGGTTTTCACGTAAACACTCAGGAGTTTTGCATGAAGATACTTCGCGCTTGGCCTGCTTTGCTGCTGCCTGTAGCAGGTTTATTGGCCGCTTCCGTTGCCGTTGCCTCACCGCAGTTGCTCAAAGACGACGAAGCAAACGATTTGGATTTGAATACGCCAGAGGCTGGCCTTCCGATCGTTATTGGCCATCGGGGAGCGAGTGGTTTTAGACCTGAACATACCCTAGCGGCTTATCGGGTGGCGATTCAGCAGGGGGCTGATTTTATTGAACCGGATTTGGTCGTCACCAAAGACAACGTCTTGATTGCTCGCCACGAAAACGCCCTGACGACCGTTGCCCTTGACGCCAACAACGAGATTATTTTCGACGCTAACGGCAACCCTACCGTTACCCAAGAGACGACTAACGTAGCTGAGTTCAGAAAGTTTCGCGATCGCCTGACGGTCAAATTTATCGACGGGGTCGCCACCGGGGGGTGGTTTGCCGAGGATTTTACCCTGGCTGAAATCAAAGAACTCAGGGCACGCGAGCGTATTCCTAACGTGCGTCCTCGAAATACTCGCTTTAACGATCGCTACGAAGTTCCTACCCTAGCTGAAGTAATCCGCTTGGTAAAGCAGGTAGAAGCCCGGACAGGCCGTCAGATCGGCATTTATCCAGAAACCAAACATCCGACCTTCTTTGCCAAAGAAGGCACTTATGTAGACGGTACACCCATCAACAAATCTTTGGGTGATCTGCTGATCAAAACGCTGGTTAGAGAACGCTTTACCAATCCGAATCGAATTTTCATCCAGTCGTTTGAGTTTGAAAACTTAATTGAACTACAAACCCAAATCATGCCTCGCTATGGCGTAGATATTCCGCTGGTGCAGCTCTATGGTGACATTACTGACGCCTTTTTGCAGCCTAGCAGCAACTTCTCTCGCCCCTACGACATGATTTACAACGCAGCGCAAGGGGCAGACCTCAACGCAATTTATGGGCAGCTAGCCAACTTAATTCCTGGCGGCATTACCCCCACAACCGGATATGGCGCTTTGGTTTCTAACCCCATCATCCGCTACATTGCTGATACCTATGCTGAAGGCATAGGGCCTTGGAAAAACAGCTTCTTGCTACGTGAGCGGCTACCTCAGGCCGTCGATGGCAATGGCGATGGCGTCGCCGAAATTACCACCCGTCTCACGGGTGAAGTTGAGCCTTTTCTGGCGTTTGCCCTTGCCCAAGGGTTAGACGTGCATCCTTATACCCTCCGTTCAGAAGAGCAGTTTTTGACGCTCGACGCTAACGGCAACCCTCAGACCATTATTGACGAGGTGGTGCAGATTCTAGAATTAGGCGTAACCGGCTTTTTTATTGACCAGCCCATTGACGGTGTGACCGGGCGCGAACAGTTCTTGGATTCCTTTGGTGACGATGAACCGGAGGAAGATGATGAGTCAACAGAAGACGAAGACGGCTTGAATGTGCCAGGAAATATCATCATTTTGCCAGGTGGCGACGATGACTAATCAGATTGTCTGCCAAAACAGCTAAAGCAGGCAGATATAGCTAAAGGCAGCAAGCTGAGGTCAGAAGGAAAGCTTTTCTGTCAGCGGCTTGCTGCTGTTGAAGTGTTTTAACGCTGCTGGCTCCGGCTATGTGAGAAAATTTTTGAAAAGATATCTGCTGTGTAGCAAAACGGTTTAGATCCCCCTAAATCCCCCTGAAAAAGGGTAACTTCCGAGCCGATCCCCCCTTTTCGAGGGTAGTAGGGGAGATCGATGAGTGCCTAAAATCACAACCGTTGGCTTTTCAAACACGCTCTAAGCTTTCACCAGCGATGGAAGTTCTGCAAAATATTCTATCGGTGGCTGTTTGGAGCGGCACTCACTAGCCATTTTGAGGAATATATTGGCTCAGCTTGTGAGCAATTTCAAATAAGCGTTCTTGCTGAGCGCTTGTGAGCTGCTTACCAAATTTTTGCTGCGTTCTGAGCGCATAGAAATAGTCGAGTTCTTCCAGTTTTCTGGCGTCTTGAATGACGTTTTGCAAAAACTGAAGATGCTGCCGCTTCGTCAGAGCATCGGGTTTAGCTTCCGGATCAAGGTGGCTTAAGACAGTGGCGAGTTGTTGATTGCTGAGGAGGGCTTCGCTGCTGGTAAGCGATCGCACAATAGCAGGCACAATTTTGATCACCGCATAATCATCCATGATGGGTACGTGCTGTTGACCAGGAGCCGATCGCTCTAACCGAAGACCTCGTAGCCTATACTGTATGGCTTCTACAGGCTGGTTAAAAAAGACGTAAGCGCCACAGCGTAAGGGAGCATCTCCGCCACTGACTGCTTGGGCAAACAGATCTAAACGACTGTTTAAAATTAGTTTGTTTTGGTCGCGCAAATCGCTTAGCCGTTCAATTCGATGGAGCAGAGCAGGCGCTAGGCTAGCAAAGGGAACCAAGGCGGAAAACAAACCGCCAAACTCAGCATAAATAGTATTTAGACCCTGGAAAATTTCGTCATTTTTATCCAGTCCTTTGTCGATTTCAAAAATTTGCAGCTCCAGCCAAAGCCGTGCATCGGCTGCATAGTCTTGGCGAGCAAAGATGTGTTCAAACTCTAGGTTGTCTTTAACGGTTTGCGGCGGTACCTCCCGCTCAAAAAAATTAATCACCTGGGTCAACGGTTGATCCCCATAGCGGACTCGCGATCGCACGAGTAAATCATTACCGCTGTTGTCTCGTTCGTGGCCTTCATACACATAGAAACTTTTAAGCGAAACGGTAAACGCGCCGCCAGCTTCAATCATTTGATCGGTGGCTACAATTGCCGAGTCTGAACGCCGCAGTTTAGCCCCTTCAGGGTGACTTAAATCTGCTAAGGCCACAAACCAATGCGAGCTTCTATCTTCTGGCATCGCTCAAAAATTCAACCGATTGTTCAGTCAGCCTCACCCGTTGAGCGACTGTGGGCTAGTCAAACATCAATCTCAAGCTGCCGATAGCGTTAATTGCGCGGGGTGGCTGTTTACCACGCTGGAGCGATCGCAATTTCCAATTCACCCTGATAAAATCGGCGTCCGCTTAGCCAACTTGCCCCAGCTTTCTACAGGTAGGGGGGTATAGTCTGACACCTCTAGCGTATCCCAATCGTGAAAAAGTCTCCGGGTCTGGTAGCTTTCTTAATAAAGCTTTTTGTGCCTTGAGGGGGCACTCCTGCTGAGTGCTCCCCTCTCCAGCAACCGCCCCAGCCGCTAACTATAATTAGCCCTGACGGTTTTTCTCTGACCAAACGCGAGTCGGCAGACCCCAGACATAAATGAAGCCTTCTGCCGCTTTGTGATCAAACTGATCGTCGCTGCTATAAGTGGCTAGTTCTTCGCTGTAGAGCGCCTTGTCAGATTTACGTCCCACAATTGTGGCGGTGCCCTTAAAGAGTTTGACTCGCACTGTGCCAGAAACACGCTCTTGAGTCTTTTGGATAAAGGCATCTAAAGCAGCCTTGAGGGGGCTATACCACAAACCGTTGTAAATCATCTGGCTGTAGCTCTCTTCGATGCCTCGCTTATAGTGGGTGACATCAGCCGTCAGCGTTAAGCTTTCTAAGTCTCGGTGAGCCAAAATGAGAACCAACAGCGCTGGGGCTTCGTAAATTTCGCGTGATTTGATGCCAACTAAGCGATTCTCAATCATGTCAATACGCCCCACCCCATGCTCACCAGCGATCGCATTGAGCTGACTCACCAGTTCCACCGCCGCTAGAGACGAACCGTTAAGGCTAACAGGCAAGCCCTGCTCAAAGCCAATTTCTACATAAGTCGGTTCATCCGGCGTGGCGGCGATCCCGTTAGTCATGACGTAAATTTCTTCTAGCGGCTCGTTCCAGGGATTTTCTAACGGGCCAGCTTCAATACTGCGGCCTAGCAGGTTGCGATCGATACTGTAGGGCGAAGACTTTTTCACCGGAAAGCTCAGGCCAAACTGTTCGCCATAGGCGATCGTCTCTTCGCGACTCATGCCCCACTCGCGGGCAGGCGCTAGCACTTTGAGGTGAGGATTGAGGGCAGCGATCGAAACATCAAAGCGCACCTGATCATTACCCTTGCCCGTACAGCCGTGGGCAACGGCATCTGCACCGTATTTTTCTGCCGCTTCAACCAGCAGTCTGGCAATCAGAGGCCGAGCCAACGCCGTTGAGAGCGGATAGCGATTTTCGTAAAGTGCATTTGCCTGAATGGAGGGAAACGCATAGTCCTGAATGAAGCGTTCAGTAGCATCTCCCACCAGAGATTCTTTGGCACCTGCGGTCAGCGCCTTTTGGCGAATGGGTTCTAGCTCGTCACCTTGGCCAAGGTCTGCTGCCAGCGTAATGACCTCTTTAACCCCCCATTCATTCATTAAATACGGAATGCAGACTGTGGTGTCTACACCGCCAGAATAGGCTAGTACAACTCTTTCAGCGCGACCCATAACTGTTTGACCTGCTTACACATTACAAGCCTCCTATTATCTACCCAATCGTCGCGAAATCGAGTTGGGATTCAACAGAATTTGGTGACAATTTGAGCAGGGGGATTGAGCCAACCTCATGCCTCAGTAATAGTCCTTTGGGCCTAAAACCTGAAAGTCGCTGGGCTTAAAGTCTCGCTGATGAAAGATGAGAAGTAACCTGAGCTTTTGCAAGATGGCAAAAGGGCGATCGCTGCATGTCACAGCCCTCAAGTTTTGCAGATAACCCAGGAGCTGACGATGAAATTGACGCAGACTTTAGGACTAGCCATCGGTCTGAGTGCAACCGCTAGCACCATCCCAGTTGGGCAAGCGGCTGAAGTGATAGGCGGGCCAACCGGGAGCCAGTTCACAATTGAGTCCTTAGCCAATGGCAATTACCGTTTTTGCAGCGATCGCCCCCCTACAGACGTACAAAGGGTTTCAGGTGTTTGTTTTCGCTTTCGTAAGCAGGGGGAAGCCATTGTCGGCAACTACTACTACCCCTATGAAGGATCTAGCCTTTGTGTCAAAGGTCAGGTCAACGGCAATACGGTGACAGGGCAAGGGGTCGAGCGCTTAGGCGAAAATAGCGATCGCTCACTGTTTGACCTGCCGCAAGACCGCTCGGCTTGGCGCTCCGATACCTTTGACGACACTTTTTTACAAGTCGGGCGATCGCAGCTCGTTTTGCAAGGCGAACAGCCAGATCACATTCGCTATCGTAGCTTGCTGCTAAATCTCAACAATTTTTACTGGTTCAACGCTGGAACCGTGTTACCGCCGCAAAGTTGTTTGGCTATAGCTGAAGACTCAACCGCTAACCGGGGCTATACCACCGTTCCTGATACTTTCAGACTGATCGGCGAGTCTGAATATTATCAGCAACCGATTTATCTCAATCAAGATCGCATTCAGCCAGTCTCTAGCCATAGCTATCGCTACAGCACCCGCATTGGGCTGAGCGCCATTGAGGCTGAGTCAGACCTCATTGTCGATTGCAATCAGCCTGACCAGGTACGCTGGCTACGTTCTCGCTATTACACCGAAGCAGGCGAACTGAGCGAGGTTGAAACAGTCGATCAGGTACAGCCTGTGAGTTTAGACGGGCCTAACGCCGACAAATATCGAGCCAACCAAATTGTTTGTCGTCAGGCTGAGGCCGATACCGCCACCTCTCCACCGCTAGAACTGCCCGAAAATATTGTTTATGAGCGTTACATCAATCACCGCTTTAACTTTTCGGTGAGGTATCCGGTCAATGTCGTCACTCCGCAGCCAGCCCCGACCAATAATGACGGTCGCATTTTTGAGTCTGCCAGGGGTCAAATCACTTTGCGCGTCTTCGGTCGCCATAATAGCGCCTCAGAATCGCTAGCAGCGCTTTATCAGCAAGCTTTACAACGCCAAGGGCGAGAAGTGACCGACCAAATCCGGGGCGATCGCTATTTTGTGGTTTCTGGTTACGAGGCTGGCCAGGTTTTTTATGAAAAAAGCGTTTTAGAAAATCAGGTGTTTAAGTCATTAATTCTGCACTATGACTCAGCCCTTCAGCCAGACTTTGATCCGGTAGCGGCTGAAATTGCCGCCTCTTTTCCGTAATCAAGCTGAATTGAGCGGGGGGCGATCGCCTTTGGGGGAGAGCTGTAGCCACTAGCGTTGAGACACTTCAACGGCAGAAAGTCGCTGACAAATAGCTTTTCATTCTGCGTTCTGCCCTTAGCTTTCTAGAAAGCTGAAGCATAGCCTTCAGACTCAATTCTCGCTAATCTACGAGCAGAACTATTGTGAGCCGAAAAGGAGATGCTGCAATTTCAGCCAATTGGGTTTGGGCAACGGGTCGTCGAAACTGCGTTGGGGGCAATGGCCTACTATACGCCAACTGCGGCTCCGTGGGTACGATCAGATCAAGCCACCGAAGAGGCAAAGCCACCGCTGGTATTTCTCCATAGCTTAGGCGGCGGCTCCTCAGCTTATGAATGGTCGCAGGTGTATCCGGCTTTTGCTGCAGATTATCAGGTGATCGCCCCGGATTTGATTGGTTGGGGGCAATCGGCTCATCCGGTGCATGATTACCGGGCGGAAGATTATTTTGAAGCGATCGCCATTTTGCTAGAAACCGTAGCTCAACGACCTGCGGTGGTGGCAGCAACATCACTAACCGCCGCAATTGTTATTCGTTTAGCCATTCGTCGGCCTGAGCTATTTTCGCAGCTATTTCTGGTTTCACCGTCAGGTTACGAAGACTTTGGCAATGGCTATCAGCAGGGAATTGCCGCTCGCTTAGCGGGCACACCGGGGTTAGACAATCTGATTTATAGCTTAGGTGCGGCCAATGAAACGGCGATCGCCAATTTTATGGCCACCTTTCTCTTTGCTAACCCTGATCGCATCACACCTGAAATGATTGCCGCTTACTTGGCCTCAGCCACCCAACGCCAAGCCGAGTATGCAGCCCTGGCGTCGCTGAAGGGGGCGCTTTGCTGCGATCTTTCTCGTTATATGAGCCAGCTACAAGTGCCAACCCTGTTTGTTTGGGGTCAAGCGTCGCGCTTTAATCGGCCTGAGATTGGCCAGCGCTTAGCTGCGCTCAATCCAACTGCGGTCAAAACAGTGGCAGTGATTCCGGAGGCTGGCGTACTGCCGCACTTAGAATTACCTGCGATTGTCATTGGGCTTTTGCGAAAATTTCTAGCGGCTTAATGCCCCTATGCTCAATTGTCTGTACCCGATTTTTACGAACGGTTAATGGTTTTGGGGCGTAGGGGTTTCTTAAAGGCTTTGACAGCAGAAATATATTGACCCAGAAAAGGCAAGCCACCCACCGCGGGCAGAAAATAGCGAGAGGTACACAACAATCCCAGCGCCGCCCCCGTAGCCGCGTCAAAGTAAGGACTGTAAAAGGCAATCAAAGCCGCGTCACGGGTGCCAACTCCGGCAAAGGTGAGGGGTAGCAATCCGGCTAAAATCGCCAGCGGAGACAACGCCAGGTTGGTCAAAAAAGGCGTATAAGCCCGCAGCGCTAGAATAAAAAACCAAATCTGAAGCAGGTGCAAAAACCAGATAAAGATAGAGGTGAGCGAAATTATCGTTAGCTGTCGAGAATCTCCCCAAAAATAGTCGTGCATTTCACTCCAAGAAACCTGCATCGTGTGCAGCTTTTCTTTAATTTTTTTGGGCGCAATGCTGCGGGCAAGCTGAAAAAAGATCTGGGCAAACGCTTTAGAACCTAGCAACAACATGCCTATCACTAACCCGCTGACGACGCCTACCGTCATCACCCAAAAAAGAAAGTCTTTTTGCGGATAGAGCAGTAATCCAAAAGCACACCACAGCAGCAGCGACAGCATATCGCAGGCTTTTTCAAAGACGACAATCGACAGCGACAAAGAACCGCTGAGGTTGCCGCGATCGCGCATAAAATAAGCCTTGGCAATGTCGCCCATTTTAGAAGGCAGCACCATATTCAGCGTACTGGCTGCCAGAATTAGCTTGTTGGCCTCGCCAAAGCCCAGCTTAGACTTAGAGGGCACAATCTGCTGTAAGCGCCAGGAAGTCACCGCCGTAATCGGAATCACCATCCCTAGGCTAACGACCATCCACAGCGGATGGCAGTTTTGAAACACCCCTATCAGTCCGGCAAAATCAATGCGGGTGTAGATAATCGCCAAAATACCGAGGCTAACAATCAGAGAAATAATGCGTTTCATGGCTATAGCGATCGCTCCACCTTAAGGGGTTGTCCGGGCTGTAGTTGGCGAATTTGCGGCGTTAAATCCAGCCAGGGTTGTAGCTGTCCGCGCTGGAAAGTACGGCTCATCACCACATAAATCGAGGTTTGATCCACACCGATACCGCCAGAAACTACCGCGTCCCAGTTGTCGGTTTTAAGTTCATCCGTGACATGCCACTGACCGTTTTGCCAGCGAAAAGTCCGGCTAAATTCAAAAGGTGCTGGCTTTTTACCCGTGATCAGAACTTTTTGCAGCAGCTTGCGAATCAGATTAGGAAAAAACCGCCCCACCATCAGCATGACCACCCGCAAAATCATCAGGTTTAGCGGTGTCATCTGTTTTTGCTTTGCCCAGCCCAACGAACCGCGAATCTGAATCTTATCTTCATCCACCTGAATTTGGTAAGGACTAACCAGGTGGCCTACAGCGTTTTTAAGCTTGCCGTCTTGGCGCACCAGCAGCGAAAACTGCGTGTCCGAAGTTACCAAATGATGACCCTGAAAAAACTTGAAGGTGCCCCCTTTGTTGAGACCCAAATACAGTTTGGTATCTTGCCGTTGGTCGATTAAAATTCGGGCTTCTTCTAGCCAAACCCGTCCGGGGGCAGGCAGCTTGGTGGGGGGGCGATCGCTAACAAAGTCTCGCCAAGCCAGTAGATAATTCCAGGTGTGGTGGCCAACAATATGATCATCGCTATAGCAAGCACCTAGCCCTTTGGCTAAACCTGCCAAAAAGCGATCGTTGATGCTAAGAGCCTCTGGCAACCATTGACCAGCCAGTTCAAAGCCGTGGGGAAAAAAGTTGTAAGTATTGCGGCTGGTATATTCGCCGCCGTAAGAGCCATCAGGATGCACAAAGTAGGCAGCGAGAATTACCCCTTTGGCGATCGCATCTTTGAGCTGAGCTGTAGGCCGCAGTTGATAAAGGCGAGCCAAACAAGAAATCGTCAGGGTGTGATAGCCCGGATCGCAGCCCTCATACTCTTGAAACCAACCTTCTGGGTTTTGCCAGGAAAAGACCAGATCCAGTCGCTGCCGAATGGCCGTTTCCCACTTTTGGGTTTGCAGCAGACGCCCCGTTAGCTCCAAGCACAGGGCAATTAGCGCTTGATGATTAGTTAAACGGCCACTCTCCAGGTGATGGGCTAACCAATCGGCTCGCTGTTCAAAAAAGCGTAAAGCAATTGAATTATTTAGCCCCATGAGCTGATAGCTTTCTAGGCAAGCCAACAAAGAGAAAGCCGCCGCGCCGCTGGCCCGTTCAAAGGGAAAATAATCATCGCAAGAGCCATCTGCATGGGCACTTTTAGCCGCATAAACGATCCCAGCTTCTACCCAGTCTCGTAGCTTTGGCTCTTGGTAGAACGGATTTCCGGGGCAGTCGGTAGCGTAAGCCAGCGCCAACGGCCAGACAAACTCCTGCGACATACCGCTAGGAAAGTCAATAATTTTGTACTGCCAGAAGTTGCGATCGAAGCAACCATAGGTAGGGCTGTGGGGATTTCGATCTTGCAGGGTTAAAATTTTAGGAATTTGGGCTAGGGCTGCTTGAGCGAAGAGATCTCTAGTCATGCGTCTTTACGTGTTGCTTGCGCTGTAAGTGGGCTTCAATTTCAGAGCGTCGCAGCCTCAGCTGGATATCTTCTAACAGTTTGCGATTGACCGAAAGCAAATCCGCCACTAAGCCAAAAATACAAAGCTGAAAACCAACCAGAATCAAAATCGCCGTCAGAATCAAACTGGGAACGTGGGTACGCGCCGTATTTAGCAAGAAAAACAGCACCAGCCAGCGCACACCGAGCAAAACACCCGCAATTAAGGGAATAGCGCCCAAATAAGTAAAAAATTGCAGCGGACGGTAGGTAATAAAAATGCGAACGATGGTTAACAGCGATCGCTGCACATAAGCCCAAATACTCTTGACCAGCCGCGAGGGGCGCAAATAGCCATTCGTCCGAATCGGCACTGACACAATCGCCATGCCCTTTTGCCCCGCTTGAATAATCGTTTCCAGCGTGTAGGTGTATTCGTTAAACACGTTGAACTGTAGAGCAGCAGCGCGGCTAAAGGCTCTAAATCCACTGGGAGCATCAGCCACGGTTGTATTACTAGCTACTCGCACAGCCCAGCTACCCAGTCCTTGCAAAAACTTTTTAATCGGTGAAAAGTGCTTAATCTGGCGAATGGGTCGAGCGCCGATTACAATCTCGGCCTCTCCCCTGACAATAGGCTCTACCAGCCGAGGAATATCGCCTGCATAGTACTGGTTATCAGCGTCGGTATTGACAATAATGTCAGCACCCGCCTTGAGGCAAGCTTCCAGGCCAGCCATAAACCCTTTCGCCAAACCCTGGTTGTAATCAAAACTGACGATATGATCAACACCCCATTCTCGCGCCACATCCACGGTGCGGTCGGTGCTGCCGTCGTTGATAATTAACCACTCAACCTTATCGATCCCAGGAATCTCACGAGGCAGCTCTGACAAAGTGACGCCGAGCGTGGCCTCTTCGTTGTAGCAAGGAATTTGAATAATCAGCTTCATAGTTGGCTAATCTAAAAACCGGATAACTGAAATCTAAACCCAAATATCGTCAACCATTCAACCGCGACAACCCTTTAAAGCGCCAAAAATTTCGATCCACTAGTCGATCAGCTCAACCTGAGAACACACCGCAATAGAGCAAAACCAATGCTTAATTTTTGAAGGTGGTAGCCTAGCCAACAAGCAAGCCCCCACTCTCTCCAGTTAAATAGGGTTGGCAACTTCATTGTTGTTCTGGCTGCGATCGCCTTCACCTTTTTGCTCTAAGCTGAGCTTTCTAGACTCTCCAATTGAGGACTTTAATCGCTGCTCCAGTTGATATGCCAACAGACCTTCCACTTGAACCAGACATCTTGCTATGAGCATACCGGGTAGATTTACTGACCTGAGCAAAGCTCCAATGAAGATGCCCGCTCAGATGCATAAAGTTTTGAGCAAACATTGGTTGTTCAGGTGATTACTCAACTCTTAGGGTTGCCATGAAACCTTTAGTTCACCGTACTAAGATTGTCGCCACGATGGGGCCAGCTACACAATCGCGCGAGACGATTAGGCAAATGGCGATCGCAGGGATGAACGTGGCTCGCCTGAATTTTTCCCATGGCAGCTACGAAAACCATGCCAAGATGATTGCCGAATTGCGCTCCGTTTCTGATGAGCTAGAAACGCCTATTACCCTATTACAAGATCTGCAAGGCCCCAAAATTCGGGTCGGCCACCTGCCCCATACGGGCACAATCGCTTTAGGAGCCGGACAGCGCCTTACCCTCGTGCCGATGGCAGACTATGTCGGACAGGACAATACCGTTTCTATTGACTATCCCTATTTGGCAGAAGAAGCCCAGCCTGGGATGCAAATTTTGCTAGATGATGGCTTGCTAGAGCTACAGGTTGAAAAAATTGAAGGGGATCAAGTTCACTGCCAAGTGATTGAAGGAGGCGAACTCAAAAGCCGCAAAGGCGTCAATCTACCGGCTCTAGACTTACGCCTACCCTCACTCACCGAAAAAGACAAGCAGGATTTAGCCTTTGGCTTAGCCCAAGGAGTCGATATTATTTCTCTCAGCTTTGTGCGGCAAGGAGCCGATGTGGAAGCCCTGCGATCGCTGATTCAACAAAGCGGGGCTGATGTTCCCATTTTGGCCAAAATTGAAAAACCCCAGGCGATCGCCAATCTAGAAGATATTTTGGCCGTTTGCGATATGGTCATGGTGGCCAGAGGGGACTTAGGGGTAGAAATGAGTCCAGAAAAGGTACCAACGCTTCAAAAGCGGATCATCCGTGCTTGCAACCTGCGCAGCATCCCTGTGATCACGGCCACGCAAATGTTAGAGAGCATGATTCATAATCCTCGTCCCACGCGGGCAGAGGCCAGTGATGTCGCCAACGCCATTATTGACGGCACCGATGCCGTTATGCTCTCTGGAGAATCAGCGATCGGTCAATATCCCATCAGAGCGGTCAAAATGCTGGCACGCATTGCCACCGACATCGAACAAGACCTGGAGTTTGTCAACAATCCCCCCGCCCAAACAGACGAAACGCACGCTCTGAGCGAAGCACTCAATACCTTAGACAGTATCTTAGATTTTCAGTGCATCGTGACTTTTACCACCACTGGCTATACAGCAATGATCGCTGCTGGCGAACGCCCTCAAGCCCCTGTGGTGGCGCTCACACCTAGCCGTGATGTTTACCATCGGCTTAACCTGGTTTGGGGGGTTAAACCTGTTTTGATAGAGTCGCCGACTGAAACGTTCGAAGATCTCGTTAGTCAGGCTCAAAGCATTTTGCGAGAGCGTCGGCTAGCTCAACCTGGCGACAAAGTACTCATTCTGGGCGGGATTCCAACCCAAACCCCTCAGGGCACTAATTTTCTGAAAATTCATACCATGCCCTAGCAGGCTGGCAAGCGATCGCTGTAGCCATTAGGCTTAAAAAGCTGCCGAAAGCTGCTAACCGATAAGCTTTGATTTTGCCGTTAGCTCTAATCACTTGCGCCAGCCGCTAGCCAGGTTGATTATCCTAACCAATTGCTGAAAAACCTCAACAACGGCTCATGGCCTATGACGGTGGAGGCTCATAAGCCTCGTACTGGAGGTGAAATCGAGGATGCAAAAGACGCTTGACGGGCTGATTTTGATGCAGATGCTGCGCCACTATCTCAGCCACATCAGCCACCTTCACCCGACAATACCAGGTATCATCCGGCATAACCTTGACCGTGGGGCCTGAACCACATTGCCCCAAACACTGGCTGGGGCTGACAAAGATCGGCAGCTCAGTTTGAGCCTGAAACGCTGCCAGTACCTGATCGGAGTCGCTTCTTAAACAAGAGCGATTTTGACAGACTAAAACACAGCGGCGCTGAGGCAGAGAACGGGTAGCAGAGTCAGAAATTGGAGATACCCTCCTTGAGGTCAAGCGGTCATTTTTTCAGGATGAACCTCAATTAGGCTCGCAGAAACCGATCGAGCAAATTATTAAAAGACTGATGCAGGTGGCGGCGACGACGCCACTTTTGAAACTCAGCTTCGTATTTAAAGTTGCTAGGCCAGTAAGTTTGCCACGCATGGAGAGAGAGTCCTAAACCCCAGGCTAAAACGACATAGAGTGACCAGGAAAGGCCACCACTGGTGAGCAGGTTGAGCAGAATCAAAAAAACGTTGACCACCGTGTAGCGAATGAGGTGGTGCTGAAACTTTTGCTGGCGATAGTGATTGAAGGTTCGCTGTTCGCTAATTTCACCTTTACGCTGTTGCCACTCTAGCTCAGCCGCTGCCAGCGTTGATTGGGCAATGCCAAGTTCGCCCGCGATTTCTACTAGCTGATCACGAGACAGTTCGCCCGCTTCGGTTTCTTTAGCGATCGCAATTTGCAAAATTTGCTGGGCGTCCTCAGAGGGGTATAAAACATTCATGGCATCTCAACAGCTCAACGTTCTCTGACTCTCTTCTTTTGTTATAAAAGATATTTCAGGTGTCTGAACCCAAAAATAGGGAGGGAAATCCCGCCCAAATCGTGGGTAAATTCTAGAAGACTTCGTGTCGATGTGAATGAATCTAACTGATTTAGCCTTTCAGCCAGCTTTAACCCAGGCTCAGCTTGTTCGATCTCGAGAGGTTTCTCCTTTAGAGCTAACCGAACTTTATCTAGACCGAATTGCCGCTTTAAATCCTCAGCTAGGCAGCTATTTTACCGTAATGGCTGACGCCGCGATCGCTGATGCCAAAGCCAAAACCGAACAGCTAACCCGCAGCCAACAGGCAGATTTACCCCTTTTCTATGGCATCCCAATTTCTATCAAAGATCTCAATCCGGTCGCTGGGGTTCCCTGTAGCTATGGTATTCGCTTTGCCCGCGATCGCCTAGCCGATCAAGATGACACCCTGGTAAAGCGCATTCGGCAGGCAGGCTTTATTATTCTGGGTAAAACAGCGACCTCCCAACTGGGTTCGTTTCCCTACACCGAGCCACCAGGGTTTCCCCCCGCTCGCAACCCCTGGCACCTAGACTACACGCCAGGAGGATCCAGCGGCGGCGCAGCGGCGGCCTTAGCAGCGGGGCTGTGTGCCATTTCTCAAGGGTCAGATGGGGGCGGGTCGCTGCGGGGGCCTGCCTTTTGCTGTGGTTTAGTTGGCCTCAAGCCCGCCCGCGGTCGCGTCAGCTTTGCCCCTGTCGGGGAACGGCTCAATGGTTTGGCAAGCAACGGGCCGCTCGCTCGTACCGTCGCCGATGCCGCTGCTTTGCTCGATGTGATGTCGGGTTATGTCGTCGGCGATCCCTACTGGCTACCTGACCCAGATCCGTCGTTTTTGGCCTGGACTCAGCGATCGCCTGGGCAGTTACGCATTGGCTACCTCACCGCTTTAGACCCCATTGGCGAAACTCACCCTACTTGCAAACAAGCGGTTTTGGACACGGCAAAGCGTTTAGAAGCATTAGGCCATATCGTAGAAGCAGCTCCTCGACCCGACTTTAGCGGCTTGATTGAACCCTTTACGGTCGTCTGGCAATGCGTTTTGGCAGAGGCGGGGGTGCCGTGGTTTGCCCTAGAGCGGGTCAACCGCTGGCTGCTAGGACGGGCTAAGCGAATTAATAGTGGCGCTTATCTTAGAGCTGTCAGCCAGCTACAGGTCGTTGCGCGGCAAATTGTCAGGTTTTGCCAACCTTACGACGTCATGCTGCTGCCAGTTTTTATGTATCCAACCGTTCAAATAGGGCAGTGGCAGCGTCTGCGCTCGGCTCAGGTTTTAGAAAAAATCATTCACTGGATTGCACCTTGCCCCCCTTTTAATGCTAGCGGCCAGCCAGCCCTAGCCCTGCCGACTGGCATGGACGAAAGGGGTCTGCCCATCGGCGTTCAGCTTGTTGGTCGCCCAGCAGATGAAACCACCCTGCTGGCGCTAGCCTCACAGCTAGAAGCGGCTCATCCCTGGGAGCACAGACCCGCGATCGCCCAGATCTCCTAACCTCAGCCACCTAAGCGTTAATCTCAAGCACTAGCCTTTATCGGGCGGCTCAGGCGGCTTCAGCCGCGTACGGGTTAAGGCAGCCTGTACCGCCTGTTGTTGGTCACGGTGGGTAATCCAGCGGTGATAAGTCCGGTTATGCACCGCCACAGAGTGCCCCATCATTTTGGCGGCTACCGTATCCGCTAAGCCAAAGTGAATGGTTCTGACCGCCCAGGCATGCCGTAAATCGTAAGGTGAAAATGGCAAACCATAACGGCGAAATTGAATCGTCACCTGTTGGCCAATCCGCTGCAAGGTGGTGCGGTTGAGATCGGTATTGACCGCCGGAAGCTGCACAGCCTGCAAATCAAACTGCGCAACCCATTCTGGATAAAAAGGCCAAACCTCGTGACTGCCTGTTTTCGTCATCGCCTGTACTTCTACGATGGCCTCTGGCTCACCCGCTATCAACCGCTGATAGTCCGAGAAAAACACCTCATGGTTGCGCAATCCATAAGTTGCCATAATGCCATAGACAAATCGCCAAGCTGGGTTGGGCACCTGATAGTAGCCAGCAATGATTTGCTCATCGGAAGGCAGCGATCTAGCAGTGGTTTGACTATTGCCATAGTTACCCGCCAGACTTTTTAGTTCGGTGGGGAGATCTAGCGCTAGAAAATCGGCAAAAGCGTTGAGGGCAGTGCAGCAAACCTGCCGACTACGAGAATTGGGTCGAGTTGATTGCACCGTGGCGTAAACTGCCTCACTCAGGCTGAAACTGGTATGTTTATCAGCGATCGCCGTGAGCTTCTTTAGATAGGGCACATAGGCTTTTGTCCAGGTTGTTCGCACAGACGCGGCTTTTGACGTTTCCGGCTCTCTTGTAAAGAAATATTGCTGAAAAGAGTCAATTTTTTCGGCTAAGTTCTGTTGCGAAATTGCCTTGCCAACTGGATTTTTGAGATAGTTGCGCCAGTCAAATGTATTTTGAATCAGTTCGGCAGCAACAATTTTGGCCTGTTGCTCTGCTTGTTTGAGTCCCGCTTTCGTCGCCGATAAGCCCAAAGCAATTCGCTGCTGATAAGGGCGCAGCCTCACACTATCGGGACGAGGCGGTAGCACCCCCCGCAAGCTGAGCAAAGTTCCGCGCCGCTCTATCTGCAATCCTAAACGGGCGGCCTTGAGCCGTTGATTGATCTGAGTAATCTGAATATCAATAGATGAAGTTGAAGACATTTTCTTGAAAAGCTTGCAGATCAAAGACACTAAAGCTTTTAATAAAGATTAAAACTTTTTACGCAGTGCGCCCGATCTGAGCGCGGATAAAGTGGCGGCTAGCTTAACCTTTCTAGAAAGTAATCTAAAATTTAGGAGAGTCAAGGGATAAGATTAATTGTTACGATATTCAAAGATTATTAGAAACGAAGGGAACTGAAATCATCATGGGCCGTGTTGGGGTTTTACTGCTGAATCTAGGTGGACCAGAGCAGCTTGAAGATGTTCGGCCATTTCTGTTCAATTTGTTTTCTGATCCTGAAATCATTCGTCTTCCTTTTCCCTGGCTACAAAAGCCCCTAGCCTGGTTGATTTCGTCTTCACGCGCCCAAAAATCCCAAGAGAACTATCAGCAAATCGGCGGTGGCTCACCTCTGCGCCAAATCACCGAAGAACAGGCCAATGCGTTGCAAAAGTCGCTCGAAAAAAAGGGCGTCGAGGCCAACGTTTATATCGGTATGCGCTACTGGTACCCGTTTACCGAAGAAGCGATCGCCCGCATCAAACGAGATGGCATTGAGCAGCTAGCCATTTTACCGCTCTATCCCCAATTTTCCATTAGCACCAGTGGTTCTAGCTTTCGCCTGCTGGAGCAACTGTGGCTCGAAGATCCAACGCTCAATCGAATTCGCTATACGGCGATTCCTTCCTGGTACAGCCGTCCTGGGTACGTTCAAGCCATGGCTGAATTAATCGCTCAAGAACTGGATCAATTACCCGATCCCAGCGATGGGCACATCTTTTTCAGCGCCCATGGGGTTCCGGTGAGCTATGTGCAAGAGTCAGGTGATCCTTACCAGCGAGAAATTGAACACTGCACAGAGCTAATCATAAAAGCGCTGAATCGAGCTAATGATTATACGCTGGCTTATCAAAGCAGAGTGGGCCCGGTTGAGTGGCTACAGCCTTATACCGAAGATGCGATCGCAGACCTAGCCGCGCGGGGAATTGAAAGCCTAGTAGTCGTCCCTATCAGCTTCGTTTCAGAGCATATTGAAACGCTGCAAGAAATCGATATTGAGTACCGTGAGATTGCCGAGGAAGCTGGTATTGAGAATTTCCGGCGCGTCCCAGCGCTCAATACCCACAGCGGCTTTATCGATGACCTAGCAGATCTAACTGTGGAAGCACTAGCAGCACCGCCACGGCTGCTCTCAGAAGTCGTCCATCCAGACAAACGGATGAAGATGTATCCGCCTGAGCGCTCCGCTTGGGGGATGACGCCGTTTGCTGAAGTTTGGAACGGACGTCTGGCAATGGTCGGTTTCTTAGCGCTGCTGCTAGAACTGGTCAGTGGCCGGGGGCCTTTACATTTTGTCGGTCTGCTCTAGCCGTAATAACAAAATTTAATCAGCAAACTGACGCCGCTGTTAGCTAGATCGCCGAGAGGAAAGATACCACTGCCGCCAAGCGGATGAGTTACGAATAATCAGCCATAGCAACAGCAAGGCAATCAGTCCCCCTTGCTGCGGCGCATCAAACGCCAGCAAAACCAAACTCACACAGAGAAAGTCTTGTAAAAACAATAGCCAAACGGGCGGTCGTTGCGGGCGATATAACCACCCCGTTTGAAACAACTGTATGACTAGGGCCAACAGCCCACCCACAACGCCAACTAGACCGACTAACCAACCCGAAAGTTCAACCGTTCGGGCGATCGCAATACCCGCGATCGCGCCTACAAACGGGCTAAAAAACAGTTCAATATTCTGCAACATCTGGCGGCTCGTGCGATCTTTAAAGACGACCAGTTCGCACAGTGACCATCCAGCTAAAATTCCCACCACTAACGAAGGCGAAAGCTGCGACAAAATCGGCACGTTAGACCAAAGAGCCGGCCCCGACAACAAACCAATCAGCAGTAGCGGCAGAGCCAAACGCAGTCCCACTGCCGCTGAAATAGAAAGTACGGCTAAAAGTTCAGTAATAATCACACAGACATCAAAGCTTGGCCAAAACCCGTTACATCCAATAAGTTGCTAAATCAGCCGCCCACACTCTGCCCTGATCAGCATAGTCCTAGTTTGGCATTAGACAAACGCTAGAAGCAGAAAAGCGCGGCAATTTTTCAGAAACCGAACTTTCCGCAGCCATTTCCCCTAAAGTGAGAAAGCTCTAGCAATCAAGATTGTGCCAGAGCTTTCAAGATACGCCGTTTCCGCAATCAGGGAGCAAAGCGGCTGACTAGGCCCGCTGTTGATGAACCGCCTCAGTGGGCATACAAATCAGGTTGTCACCATAGTGCTGAATCAGATTACGCTGTCGCAGCTTACCCATCAAGCGCGTCACCGTCACGCGAGTAGACCCAATTGCACTGCCAATCTGCGCATGGGTCAAAGTCCAGGGTAAATAATAACCCTGCTCACAAGGTTCACCGTACTCTTCAATCAGTAGGGTTAAAAAGCCCAGCAAGCGATCAATCGTGCGCCGCTGGCCTAAAGTGCTGAGCCAAAGCAGCTTACGCTGATGCTGATGGCGAAAAGCATCGAGCACTTCCCGGCGAAAGTGAGGCCAATTGTCTAAATCATGCCAGTACAGCCAAATAACAGCCGTCTGATCAATATGAGCAAAGCTTTGCAAGTTGAAAGGAGATTGAGCCACAATTTCAAAGGGCTGGCCAGCCCCAACAAATCCCAAAAAAGCCTCCTCTGCAGCCACTAAGGGAATACGGGAGGTGCTGTGTTTTTGCTTAAGACTAGCGCTAATTTGAGAATTGCCCACTAATCGAATTGCTCCCCGATGGACAAGATAAAGCAATCCTGCTCGCGCAGGCACCTTTTCATCACGATTAAAAATTCGATAGCGATAATGCTCTTGTGCCCAGTCTAAAATTCGTTGCCAGGTTAGAAAGGGGCGAGCGTTGTCGGTTTGAGAAGATGAATACATGGCTCACAACAGGGTTGAGAAATCAATAGAGTTCACAAATAGATCAGCAGCCTGGATCAGCGCAAAAAGCATAGTTAAACAGAAGATTCAACGTTCGACTTTCGATTAAAAATGCGATCGCTCGAACTATGCCCTCCCCATGCTGCTAGCCAACAACCGCTACTAGCTAATCACTTCTTACAATGCTGTTTTAGAATTCAGACTTTAGAGTTTACAAGCTTTTTGCTAAAGCCTAAGACGGGAACTAGCGATTGGCCATCTACTTTTGTTTCAGCATTTCGAACACACAAACTAGCCTGATCAACCTTACGACCAATGTTCAAAGTGAAATAGTGATTGAAAGCATTTATGCCGTACCTCTCACTTCAATGGATGTTGAAAGTGCATCTGTATCAAGCCTTGTATGATAGCACTTGCTCAATTCAAGTTCCTCAATCTCAAGTAACTAATTGCCCAAGTTTAAGCTTCTCACTTGCTCACAATGATATCCAAAGTCTTCCAATCTCGAAAACAAAAAACTCATTTCAAGTTAGCTATCAATCTCCCATCGCTCTAAAGCTCAAAAAAACTTGCCAGCAGCCTGTTCAATCGATTACTCAAAATCTCATCAATCGGCTAGCAACCCTCCCACCAGTTTCGATACCTGAGATTTCTAATCATCAGTCTCCTTTGACCGCTTTCATCAATTCTATCTGGCTTGATGTCGAAATTGGGATAGCTGTCAATGGTTGGCTAAGATTTACCTTCCCGGAAAAAAGCTTAAGCCTATGGTGTACTCATTTTTGGGATACAAGTAAAAGCGATAGATTAGAACAGAGGGCAGATCACTTATCAGTGGGCGATTTTCAGTATATTCCCCGATTTGATGCCTCCCAGCTTACTGCAGAAGCCCGCTTCAGGCTTCAGTATAATTACGCGCGATGCTGTTTGTTAATCAACCGCCTACAGCAAGTCTACAAAGGTTCTTTCTCAGATTTGGCGGCGATCGCCCAGCAAGCAGCCTCGTCCCAATTCACACATCATCAAGCCGAACAAAATCTTTTACACGCGGTCATTGAGTTGGCAGATAGCTGTTTTTCAGCACCGCTCAAATTCAAGCAACCACCCCTAGCCCAGCTTTTGCAACTCAGCCATCAAACAGAGCAGTTCTGCCGCCGCTATGCAGACTTTCAAACAGAAGATCTGGCCCTGGCCTATCTCAAGCTCCTCATGACGATTCGCTGCCTGCTTAAACATTGCCTGGTGGTTGAATTCCAGATAGAAGCATCGCCACACCTATAGGTTGCTCCCCAGGCGATAAGAAAAATTAACCCTTCACACTCGGCTTTGGGGATGACAACACTAGCGCCTTCGCCTATACTCTTAGTTGTGTGTGAGGAGCGAACCAGTCAGGGCACCGAGACGAAACACGGCCAGTCGTCGGTGCCCTTTCTGCTGAAAACTTTCTCAAAAAGGCTTTAGGGTCAAACTCAGCTATCTACATCCCCATAATTTCATAGCCTGAGTCTACATAAATAATCTGGCCTGTAATGCCGCTAGACAGCTCGCTACAGAGAAAGGCCGCTGTGTTACCCACTTCGAGCTGCGTTACAGTGCGTCTTAGGGGTGCCACCGCTTCAACATGGTGAATCATATCTAAAATGCCACCTACCGCTGAGGAGGCTAACGTTCGGATAGGCCCTGCCGAAATGCCGTTGACGCGAATGTTGTCAGGCCCCAATTCAGAAGCCAAATAACGAACGTTCATTTCCAGAGCAGCTTTGGCGATTCCCATGACGTTGTAGTTCGGCACCACGCGTACCCCCCCTAAGTAGGTCAGCGTGACAATGCTACCGCCTTCTGTCATCAGGGGTTTAGCGTAATGCGCCAGTTGCACAAGCGAATAAGCGCTGATTTCTAGAGCTGTGCGAAAGCCTTCGCGAGAAGTCGCGCTAAAATCACCCGTCAAATCATCGCGATTGGCAAAAGCTAAACAGTGAACCAGCACATCTAGACGTCCCCAGTTTTCTTTGATAGCGTCAAAGGTTGCCTGAATCTGCTCATCATCTTGGACGTTGCAAGGCAGAAATAGCGAAGGTTGTAAAGGAGCTGTCAGTTCTGCCACTTTCTTTTCCATCTTGCCCCGCTCATCGGGTAAGTAGGTGACACCCAAGTTAGCCCCAGCACTGGATAATTGTTGAGCAATTCCCCAAGCAATTGAGCGGTTGTTGGCAATTCCGGTTACCAACGCGTTCTTGGCGGTTAAGTTAATCATGGTCCCCCTTGTCTAACAGGCACTATGGAGAATACTCAAAAATGGGGACGTCTGAATAGATGCTGAAGGCTTCAGCGAGCCAGTCATCTTAACGAAAAAGCGCAGGGATTGAAGCGCCTTGAGAACCGAGCAACCGCCACTATAGGTTCGTATTTTGCCGGGATAAAACAGCCCAAAGGATAGATTCAAAGTTTTTTTGAGCAATAAAGTATTTCTTTATACAAAACTCAGTCTATTAGTTAAGCTTAAGTGGTCTAAAGTCAACATCTTCTAGCATCTGTAAGATTTAATGAGTTAGATATACTGTTGTCTTTAAAGCACGAACAAACAGTTTCTGACGGCAAGTTGCTGCTCCTGGTTACTTATGGGTATGGTTGTGACGCAAGATAAGCCACTGGCTAGCGTATTTCGTCAGCTTTCTGGAGGCGCTTTTCCGCCCGTTGTTGAAACCTATGAAAGGGGCAAGACCATCTTTTTCCCAGGAGATCCGGCGGAAAGGGTTTATTTTTTGCTCAAAGGAGCGGTGAAGCTTTCTCGAGTCTATGAAGCTGGCGAGGAAATTACCGTTGCTCTGCTACGAGAAAATAGCGTCTTTGGGGTCTTGTCGCTGATTACAGGCAATCGTTCCGATCGCTTTTACCATGCTGTTGCTTTTACCCCAGTAGAGCTGTTGTCAGTTCCTATTGAGCAGGTTGAACAAGCATTAGAGGAAAATCCCGAATTGACCATGTATATGATGCGTGGGCTTTCTTCACGGATTTTGCAGACTGAAATGATGATCGAAACGTTGGCTCACCGCGATATGGGATCGCGCTTGGTGAGCTTTTTACTCATTCTCTGCCGTGACTTTGGCATTCCTAGTACGGAAGGCATTACGGTTGACCTTAAGCTATCTCATCAAGCGATCGCCGAAGCAATTGGCTCAACCCGCGTTACTGTTACCCGGTTGCTGGGAGATTTGCGGCAAGAAGGCTTGATTTCCATTCACAAAAAGAAAATTACCGTTCATAACCCAGTAAATCTCAGTCAGCAGTTCACCTAATCGCAGAAACATGCAGTAGGCTGGAGTCTGAACTGCATCCTCTAGCCCATGACCACGGGGTATGTCCTGATTTTGGCGATCTTAGTCCTCGGTGGCGTTATTGCCACGGTTGGCGATCGCATTGGTATGCGAGTTGGCAAGGCTAGGCTCACTTTATTTAACCTACGACCTCGCCAGACGGCGACTGTTATTAGCATTTTGACGGGAGGAGTCGTCTCAGGCACGACACTGGCTTTGCTGTTTGCCGTTAGCGACCAGTTGAGAACAGGCGTTTTCGAGCTAGAAACGCTCCAGGCAGATCTTAAGCAGGCTCGCCAGGATCTGCAGGCAACGCAGTCGGCTAAAACTGGCGTTGAAGACGAACTAGCAACGGCTATTAGAGATCAAATTAGAGCGAGACAGCGCCTTCGCAACATCAATGAATCTCTGCAGACAGCGGTTGAACGTCAAGCCATGACGCAATCTCAGCTCAACCAAACTCAAAAGCAGTTGCAGTCAGTCTCCCAGCAAGCGCAAAGGTTGCGTTCAGAAATTAGCAGCTTACAGTCAGAGCGGAAAGATCTCTTAGCTCGACAGGCTGCTGTCCGCGCTCAAATTGCAGAACGCGATCAAGAAATTGCGCAGCGCGATCAGGCACTCGCCCAGCGCAATCAGGAAATTGTCCAGCGCGATCAAGAAATTGCGCAACGCGATCAAGCGATCGCTCAGCGCGAAACTCGTCTGCAAAAGCTACAGGATCAGCAAGCTTATCTAGAACAGCAAATTGAACAGCTAGATCGAGAATTTTTAGGACTGCGTCAGGGCAGTGTGGCCATTGGCCGCAATGAGCCTTTGGTGGCTCGATTAGTGCAAGTGCAGGAATCGGTTCAAGCTACTGCCATTGTCAGGCGGCTCCTGCAGGAAGCGAACTGGGTAGCCCTGCAAAACATTGACCCCAGCACCGAAGAACCAAACCAGCAAATTATTCGCATTACCAACGCCGATGTAGAACAACTGACTAATCGCATCAGCGATGGGCAGGAGTATATTGTCCGCTTTCTGTCAGCAGCTAATTATGTGGTTGGCGAACCTTGCGTCATTCAACGAGAAGAGCCTTGCATTGAAGTTTTTGCCAATGCCACCCTTAATCGCCGCATTTACGAACAGGGGGAACAACTGGCTGAGGCAACGCTCGAAACAGCCAATCCGTCTGATCAAGAACTGATTTCTAGGCTGCAATTACTGATTGCAGCAACCCAGTTTAGGGGCAGTCAAGATGGGGTAATTGATAATCGGGTTCAAATTGCCGAAGGCCGCTCAGATGCAGTCCTACAGTTTTTGAAACAAGTTCAAACGGTAGATGGCTCTGTTGTCATGCGGGCGATCGCAGCAGAGCCAATCTTCAGCATTGGCCCTATTCGCATGGAACTCGTTGCCACCCAGCAAGACCAAATTCTATTTAGCACCATTGTGCCTACTGCTGCCCCACCCTCTGCTCCCGAAGATGCAGCAACGGAATAAAGCCTTTTGCCAGCCGAAAGTTTAATAAACTCTAAAAAAATTTGCAGAGAGTAACTATATATCCCCCTTTGTGAGCTAAGCGAACGCTCAGTGATTAAAATTGACAGATACGACCTAGGGCAATTGAGTCGTCAATAGTCAAAATCAGCAGCATTGGAGAACGCTGCTCTGCGAAAATTTTCTTTAATCAGTATATTTGCGCAGAGCAAAGCACCCTGCGGTTTTTCAGCACTGTGTTTAGCGATTGACAGTTGGCTCAATACATCCCGCTACGGCCTCGCTGTGGCTGATATTGCAGCCATTGCCTAACCAGTCTGTGTTGAACAGTAAGCTTGGAGCAGTCCAATGAAGTTTGAGGATATCTATCAGTTCTTTGAGGATCCGCCGCCAGTCTATCTTAATAAAGAACTTGCGGTCTGCTATGTTCTGGCAGTGCTGATTCACCAAGATTCCTATGGCACGGAACTGATTCAGCTGCTGATGCATGAGTATCCTCACTATCGACTTTCGGACACCGTCCTTTACAGCGCCCTCAAGTTTTTAGAAGATCAAAATGCCATTACGGGTTACTGGAAAAAAGTAGAAGGTCGAGGGCGGCCTCGGCGGATGTATCGGCTTAGTCCTGATTGGCAGTTACAAGCCCGTAATTTAGCCGATCTCTGGCATCACTATATGAGCGATCGCAGCACACACGAGTTTTCTCACACCGGAGAGGCTTTAGCGCGATCGCAGCAACGGTAGGTTTTAAGCCAAAATTGCTGATTGAAATGCACCATCTTTGCTTACCCTAGAAAGGGTAAGCAAATTGCTTTTAAAGGGCCTTGCCAGCAATAGGCTATTTGACCTCAACACAGGTCTTTCTGCACGGGTATACAGCCAAGTGTGGTTAGAGTTCAAAAAATCACCCATGACGACCGCTATACTATCTTCCACCTTCTTTTTAACGCTACTCCTTGCAGTCGGCTTGTTCTTTTTCATTCGGGCTTCAGCCAAAGATAGAACAGAAACCCTTACTTTCTTCTCGAAATCTGCTGAAGCCGACCTGCTTGAACAACTTCAGCAGTACTTCGCTAGCCGTGCTTATCAAGTAAGCCAGATTGAGCCAGAAGCCAGCCAAATCACGCTATCGGGCTTTGTTCGTCCCAGCCGATTTTTGGCCATATTTCTTTCTGGCTTAGCCGCAATAGGCATTCTCTGCTTTAACCTGATTTTTTCTTTTCTGTTTCCTCAGCAAGCCTTCTTTTCGCTGGGTCTGTTGCTCCTAGCTCCCCTTGCTGGCGTTTTTTACTGGCGTCGAGCAGGCCGCCGAGAACAAATCGCTTTCAAGGTACAACCGACGCCCCCGCTAACCAACGATTTCCTTAGCCAATTGACGATTCGCGCCCATCGCGACGAGCTAATTCAACTACGACAAAAAGTTCCCCTCACAGAAAAGGAGATAGAGCCAAGCTAGCCCTATCTCTCTGGGTAATTTAATGCTGCATCGGCAACCAGAGAACCAAAGTTTTCTGATGCTAATTCAGACTCTATCTGCGCAACTTATAGTTGAGCTTCTAGATCGCAAAGATTGTCTTAACAAAAAAGCTGACGGTTGGCACAACTCCAAAGCTGTCTTAAAGTTTGCTGAAGAGAACCCAACCTTAAGCGCTGCCTTAGTGCAGTCTGCTAACAACTAGCAAAAAAGTTTGCAGTTTGCTCCTGAGCTGGTAGCTAAGACGATCGAAAGCGAACTAAAGTCTAGTGCCCAACAGTGCTCAAACTCATCACTTCGTCTTCGTCTTCCTCAACCCGGAGGCTGGGGAATAGGAAATGATTTTCTTCTACATACTGGGCACCGAATAAACCTTTTTCTGCCCAGAAATACCGATCTGTAGTGTGCTCGTTCCGCTTTACTAAAAGTAAAGCCGGAGGAGCAATGCCCTCAGAGTGAATGAAATTACGAGCCGCCGTGACTGGCTTTTCGCTCCCACTCTCGATACTATACTGAGGTACGCTCTCTAGAATCCGACGTCCTTCCAAACGACGACGACTCTTGCGCTTGCGTCTCCTTGCCAAATCGCCTACCTCCTCTGTGATCGCCAACAAGGTGTAGTGTTAGTTACAAAACTAATCAACCCTGCAAAGTATATCGGCTTCACTCTAGAATTTCAACTTCTCTTAAAATTGCTAATACATGCTTTCAAAAACCTTCTATGCCTTACTCAGAGAAGCTTTAGAGCAATTATAAAGAGAAACCGATTTTGTTAAAACCTTGACAAAAATTTAACTTTTTATTAATTCCTTCAAAAGAAAGTCGCTTCGGATGTTGATGCCCGTTAGCTCAGAGTTTGTTGAGCTTTGCCAATCACAAATTGTTTTACTGACTCAGACGTTAGGCGCAGCTTCTGCTGTGGTTTACCTAACAGAACGTTATGCCGATCAGCCAGAAGCTGAGCTGATTCCGATTGTGGCTTATCCAGAGTCTGCGGCTGTTTGGCAGCAAGTCGTTGAAAATGCGCTGCCTGATCAAGCTATCGAATCGCCAGCCAGCCAGAGCTGGATCAGCCGTCAGCAAACCGGGACGGAAGCCGCACAGTTCGAGAGTGATGAATTCACCAATCAAGTTTCGACGGCGTTAACTGCGCCTTCTCCGCCGATAGCACAGACCTCACAGGTGAGTGAAAAGCGCTTGGTTTTACCGCTAATTCATGAAGAAGTGGTAATGGGCCTTTTGGTGACAGCGCGTAGCGATCGCCCTTGGACAACCCAGGAACGGTCACAGCTTGACCAGGTAACCCGAACGCTAGCGATCGCTCGCTTTCTCGATCAGCAAAATCAGTGGCTCAGGCAAACGCTCCAGCAAAGACATTTAAAACAGCATCAGCAGTCGGATGTTTTTCATAACCTGCTGCATCAATTTCGCAATCCGCTGACGGCTTTGAAAACCTTTGGCAAACTGTTGGCTAAGCGCTTTCAACCCGAAGACAATAGCTAC
This sequence comes from Almyronema sp., assembly GCF_052168255.1. Lineage (NCBI taxonomy): Bacteria > Bacillati > Cyanobacteriota > Cyanophyceae > Nodosilineales > Nodosilineaceae > Almyronema > Almyronema sp. The sequence goes on from NZ_JBQLZL010000023.1 coordinate 76,962, forward strand.
AGTTTGATTTCTGGAATTATTCGCGAAAGCGATCGCTTGCAAGAACTTTTGCAACAGTTCGATGCCACGGTAGCCTACGGCGATCGCCAGTGGCAAACAGATACAGACGTCTTAGCCCTATCTTCAGGAATAGACGAGAAGACAGCCCCTCAAAATCGACCGCTGGTTGAGAGTGCTACCAGCGCTGAGCGAACTTTACCGCTACTGCCTAGCTCTGGACTAGGAACCGATTTAACCCTGGCTCATTGCTCTTTCAAAGCAGTTCTCAAACCGCTATTAATTTCGGCAGCTGCCCAAGCTCAAGAGCGTCAGATTTTGCTCCAGTCAGCCATCGATACAGACCTGCCGACGGTTTCAGGAGATGCCCAAGCGCTACAAGAAGTCTTTAGCAATCTGATTGATAATGCCCTCAAATACGCGCCGGCAGGAAGCTGGATTTATATTCAAACCGGGCTATTTCAGGTAAAACCTCAAATCCGCTATCAGGGAGTTATGATTGCCGACAGCGGCCCAGGCATTCCGGCGGCTGATCAGCCGCATGTCTTTGAGCGGCACTATCGCGGTAGGCAATCCACTGGGCCGATTGCTGGCACTGGCCTAGGTCTGGCGATCGCTCAAGATTTAATCACTCAAATGCAAGGCAAAATTGAGGTGGTTAGCCCCGTTGAGCAAACGCCTTGGATGTCGGAAGAGGCTTTACACTGGCTCAACCAGCACGCCCAAAATTCTGTTTTCGGCCCCGGTACCGCTTTTATTGTTTGGCTGCCCGAAGCCCTTGAGTCGCCTTAACTGTCTGAGGAAATGTCTTGCTTGTTACCTGTCGCCCGGACATTAACCACCCGGTTGAGTAAGTCATACCAAAAGCTCGACCCCATCGAAATTGCCAACCCAGTAATCAGCCAGCCCAGAAAACGCCTCGGAATCGGAAAAGCCCATTCGGCCTCGGCTTGAGCTTGCAAATCTAACACTTGAGGCGATCGCCCAATGGGTAGCGGAAACTGGTCTAAAGAATTGTCCACCGCTTCGGTCACCAGGTTTAGCTCTTGCTGCAAATCTTGCAAATCCTGATTGGCTAACTGACTCACAGCCGCCGAAATGCTGTCGCGGATGGTCTGATCCGTGGTTAGGCGACTGGCAATATGCAAGCTATCTGCATTCAATACAACCGCGATCGCAATCCCAATTAGAATAGCTACTCCTTTAGCATTGCGTTTATAGACGCCTGCGGCTCTTGTCATAGAGCGATCAAACCAGGCTTCTACCTCTTTTTGAAACCGTTGCAGTTCTTCATCTGCTTGTTGTACTTTTAACTGAGCTTGTTCCGCCAAAGTCAGCAAACTATCTTTCAATCTAGGCGGAACCTGCTGGGGTTTAATACGACTGATCAACTCCCGAATCAGTCCGTCCTCTTGAGCTGCCAAAGCAGAGACTTCCTGATAAATAGAACTTTTGGCATCCAAAATAAGCACCAAGTCTCTTAGGGTTGGCTGAATTTTGCGCAGTAGCAAAGCCAGCTCATCAGCACTATTCACTAAGTTGCGCCTTAAAAAAGTTAAGCGTTTTAGGAACGTCTGGCTGAGGTGGTTCTCAGGCGGTAATGACTGCTGCGCAATTTCAATAAAGCTGTCTATCTTATTGAGCAGTAGACTGACTGCTTGAGTCAAATTAATTCGACGAGCCTGAAAATCCTGAGTAATTTGCTGTAAAGACTGCTCTAGCTGTCTTATTTCAGGATCCAGCAGATACTCATTAGCCGTGCTAATACGTAAATCATTTAAAATTTGATTGACTGGTAATCGAATACGCTCTTCAACTAGATTTCCTAATCTCGACTCCGTTAGCAGTCGCTGAAGGTCAATCAAATGCAAATTTTCTAACAGCGTCGCCGCAAAAGCTTCTGAGGGAATATAAGAAGGGCCACTCGTTTGAGTGCCAAAAACGTTTCGGGTGCGAGTCACCGTTCGATAAATTTGACCGATAAAATGCAAAAATTGCCTTAATAGACGGGCTAATCGTCCTCTCGCTTCGTGGTTTAAACTGCGAATAACCGGGCTGTTGTATAGCTGGTTAGCCAGTTCTTGAGCCGCTGCTCTACTTTCAGCGCTGTCTCCCGCCAACAACTGCTCAATTGAATATTTAAGATGCTCTGCCCGCCATTGCAAAATAGCACTAATAATTTCTTGGATTTCGCTAGCCAAGAGGCTCAGAATTAAATAGGTAAAAATCAGCCCCAGAGCCAAGTCTAGGATTAAAGGAAGACTCATAGTGCGTTTAGTTTAATTGAGCGGCTTAGATTTTTTTGGCGTTATCGCTGAGCATTCGGTAATATAGGCCAAACTCTTCCTGGTAAGTCTGTACCTTAACTAAACTTATCGGCTAATTTCACAGCGCTCTGCCTCGGCAGCAGCAAAATTGATAGTCAAGCAGTAGCCACTTAGCTTTATAACCAGAGTCAACTAAAGACCCGTTAAAGCGGCGCTGACCCTTAGGTAAGCAAAAAAATGGGTCTTAGAGAAACCCAAAACTGCATGTCTCTAAGACCTAGTCAACCAATAGCTAGAGATTAATCATCCATATCTATCTCTTCGCCATCTTCAGTAATTTGCTTGAGCCGAATATGCTTACGGCCCAAAGAAATTTCAAATTCATCTCCAGGCTTTAGCCCCATTTGCTTGGTATAGGCAGAACCAATCAGAAGATTACCATTAGACTGTACCGTAATGCGATAGCTGGCGCTACGACCACCTCTGCCATTGCCGCTTTGAGTGCTATCTAGTTGAATACCCTCAGCATCAATCAGGGCATTCAAAAATTTCATCATATTGACTCGCTCTACGCCGTTTTTTGTGACGGTATAGTAGCCACAAGCCTTTGCCTTCTCTTCTTTAGACAGATGCTCCAAGTCTTTTACTTTTTTAAGGAGCGCTTTGCCCGTAAGGGCATCTGCATTTACTTCACTAGCCATCAACCTAAGTCTCTATATCCTACAGGACGTGAAAATCACTAAGCAGAGTCAATAGGGTCTATAACTCTACACAGTTTCAACTTTAATATTGCCATGAAAAATGATACTACAATGAAATAGTTTTTTGCATTTAATCGAAAGATACTAATGGCAAGATCGTGAATTTATGACGCCAGAAAACCAACTAAAACGACGGATAACGAAATGAAGCTGACGACCCGTGGCCATTATAGTGTTAAAGCTCTATTAGATTTGAGTCTGCAAGCACGGAATAAACCTGTTTCTGTAAACGTTATTGCAGAACGGCAAAGTCTGTCTGCTCCCTATTTAGAAAAATTGTTAATCGCCCTTCGCAAAGCTGGAGTCGTCAGGTCAGTAAGAGGTTCTCAAGGGGGCTATCTATTAGCACTGTCCCCCGATCAAATCTCTTTGGGTCAAATATTAGAGGCCGTTGGTGAGACGGTTGAACCGCTACCTCACCAGCCGCTTGCAGATCATCAGGTAGAAGATTGGGTAACTCTAACGCTCTGGAAGCGATTACATGAAAAGCTCAAAGAGGCACTTTATCAGATTTCATTAGAAGATCTTTACTACGATGCTCGCAGTTGGCAAGCTGCTCAAGGAGAAAATATTAGCTTTATTGTTTAGGCGGCGAAGGAGAAGCTAATTGTAAAAAATCTTTGCTATTAGAGTGCGATGACCCTGGAGATTGAGGCGGCGATGATAACGCTTATCTTGGCTGGCCTAGTTGATGCTTTGATTGGCGATCCGTGGGAGTGGCCGCATCCGGTTAAAGTGATGGGTCACGTTATCACAACCTATAGTCAGTGGAGCTTACAGAAGCACGATGCCGCTTGGAAACAGAGGCTTTCTGGTATAGTTTTGGCCTTGTTGGTCATTGTTGGTAGTAGCACAATTGCAGGCGGCTTAGTTTGTTTGAGTCTGCAAATAAGCTGGCTGTTGGGGGTTGGATTGGCAGTCATTTTGCTGGCAAGCTGTTTTGCCCAGCGCAGTCTCGGTGAGGCGGCCAAAGACGTCTTGCGACCTTTGCAACAGGGTGATTTGGCGGTAGCGCGATCGCAATTAGCTCGGTATGTGGGACGCGATACCGCCGATCTTGACCAAGCCGAAATCTTGCGAGCCGTCTTAGAAACTGTCAGTGAAAATGCCACTGATGGGGTAATGGCACCGCTCTTTTATGCGCTTGTTGGCGCGTTGATTTCTCCGGTCTGTAGCGTGGCTTTTGCTTTCGCCTACAAGGCTGCTAGCACCTTAGACTCAATGGTGGGCTATCGAGAACCCCCCTATCGGGATCTAGGCTGGTTTAGCGCCCGCTTAGAAGATGGCTTGACCTGGCTTCCCTGCCGACTAACAGTAGCCACAATTGCGCTACAGTCAGGACGGCCACTTCGCGTTTGGCGGTTGTGCCGTCAAGATGCGATCGCTGACCCCAGCCCTAACTCAGGTTGGAGCGAATGCGCCTATGCCGCTACTTTGAGGGTTCAACTTGGCGGCGTAAATCGCTATCGTGGGGTTACGAAAGTGAAGCCGCTCTTGGGCAGCCCTGACAGAGACATTACGCCCGCTGTGGTTGCAGAAGCGCTGAAGCTGACTCGCCATAGTTTTTGGCTATGGCTGAGTCTCGGTCTTGTTGCCCTGCTGTCGCTCAGGTGACTTAATTTATGCCTGCTGATACCGTTGAGATTTTATCTGCCGAAGAAATCCGCCGGACAGTCAATCGACTGGCGTCAGAAATTGTGGAAAAAACGGGCGATTTAGAAAAGCTAATTTTAGTTGGCATCTATACGCGGGGGGTGCCTTTAGCACAAACCCTAGCGCAACAAATTGAGCGATTAGAGCAAACACCTATTACAGTTGGGGCACTGGATATCACGTTTTATCGAGATGATCTCGATAAAATTAGCACTCGCACCCCGGCCAAAACCAAATTGCCAAAAGACTTAGCCGGACGCACAGTGGTACTGGTAGATGATGTTATCTTTAGCGGACGCACTATTCGAGCTGCCCTCAATGCCGTGAGTGACTATGGTCGCCCAGATCTGGTGCGATTAGCCGTTTTGATCGATCGCGGCCATCGGCAACTTCCGATTCATCCTGATTTTATTGGCAAGCAGCTACCCACCGCTAGCGAAGAAGTTGTCAAAGTCTACCTACAAACTACGGATCAAAGAGATGCGGTAGAGCTACTCAAGCGTTAAAGCATGGAGATTGTTAAAGGGGGCGTTAGGGCGGGTCGAGCCTGTGGGAGACTACAGGTTACCAGCTTTAAATCCCATTTATTTAAACCTTGATTCATTCATGACCGTAACGCCTTTTTCCCTTGCTTCTAGCGAAACTCAGGTGCGTAAAGCCGATCATCTACGCATTTGTATTGACGAAGACGTGCAGTTTCGCCAAATTAGCAACGGCCTCGATCGCTATCGTTTTGTCCACTGTTGCTTACCCGAAATCAATCGCGATGAGATTGACCTATCGACTCATTTTTTAGGCAAGTCCTTGGCCGCCCCCTTGCTGATTTCTTCGATGACCGGAGGCACCGAGCAGGCTCATTTGATCAATACCCGTTTAGCCGCGATCGCCCAGCGCTGTGGTTTAGCGATGGGTGTCGGTTCCCAGCGAGTAGCAATTGAAAATCCGGCACTAAAATCGACTTTTTCAGTCCGCGCGATCGCCCCTGATATTTTGCTGCTAGCAAACTTAGGTGCCGTTCAACTCAACTACAACTATGGTCTAGAGCAATGTGAACGGATTGTAGACTGGCTCGAAGCAGACGCCCTCATTTTGCATCTCAACCCCCTACAAGAGTGCATTCAATCGCAGGGTGATACCAATTTTCGAGGGCTGCTAGCCAAAATTGAACAGCTTTGTCAACGGCTCACGGTACCCGTCATTGCCAAGGAAGTCGGCAACGGCATCTCTGCGGCCAACGCCCAAGGTCTGATCAACGCCGGGGTCGCCGCCATTGATGTAGCTGGAGCCGGAGGCACTTCTTGGGCCAAAGTCGAGGGACAGCGTGCCCAAGATGGCAAACAACGTCGTCTCGGACAAACCTTTGCAGACTGGGGATTGCCCACGGCTGAGTGCATTCTAGCGGTGCGCTCCGTTGCCCCCAAACTGCCTCTCATTGCTTCGGGTGGTCTGCGAAACGGTCTAGAAGTCGCCAAGGCGATCGCCCTAGGAGCAGATTTAGCGGGCTTGGCTTGGCCCTTTCTCAAAGCTGCCGACGAATCAGAAACTGCCTTAGACGAGCTGACAGAAGTTCTCATCGCTGAGATCACCACTACTCTGTTTTGCACAGGTTCGGCCAATCTGCAAGAACTACGAGACGCTCACCAACTGCAGCGAGTACCATAGAAAAAACATCCTGCCGACGCCTCACGAGTTCAACTGCAATCATGCGAGACTTCATAAAATACACAGCAGCTAGTGCTGTAGGTGCGTTCTTGAGTTTAGTGACGCTAATGATCCTGCTTGGGTTTGGGGCAGTTGGGCTTTTAACCTTCGTCATTGCGACCGCCTCACGAGATACTGAACCCCAAATTGAAGACAAGTCTTTGTTGGTTTTTGACCTCTCAGTAGACATTACCAACTCAATTCCACCCGGTGGCCCAGAAGTTGTTATAGAAGAGGCTCTTTATGGAGACTTAGGTCAGGCTGTCTCGCTCAAAACGGTTTTAGAAGCAATTGATCAAGCCGCCAACGACGATCGCATTGTGGGTTTGCTGCTACAAGGTAATACGTTTGAAGGACTCTCAACTTTACGAGAAGTCAGAGAAGGGCTAGTCAAGTTTAAAGCGACAGGCAAGCCCATTATTGCCTACGAAATGGGGTGGGCTGAGCGCGACTATTACCTCATTTCTGTAGCCGATACTATCATTTTGAATCCTTCCGGCATTTTAGAACTTAATGGCTTCAGCGCGGAAACCCAGTTTTTAGCAGGTGCCTTACAAAAATATGGAGTCGGTGTTCAGGTTTTGCGCGCAGGTCGCTACAAGTCTGCGGTAGAGCCATTTACTCGCACAGAAAGCAGCCCGGAAGAGCGTGAGCAAACTCAAGCCCTCTTAAGCGACCTATGGCAAGACTTTCTCACAACAGCAGCACAGGAGCGCGACCTAACGCCCCAGCGTTTGCAGCAGATTGCCGATGCTGGTGGCTTGCTGATGGCAGATGAAGCCCTACAAGCGGGTTTAGTAGACGAAGTGGCTTATTTCGACGAAGTTTTGTCAGACCTAGGGGAACTGACAGAGTCAGAGGCGGACACATTTGAAGATTTTCCCCAAGTTGACTTAGTAGACTATGGTCTGAGGGCTGAGTTTGCCAGTGACAACAGCTCAGATAACACCATTGCTGTTGTCTATGCCGAAGGCGAAATCGTCGGCGGCGAGTCAGCACCGGGGCTAGTTGGGTCTGATACGCTCACTCGGCTATTGCGAGAACTCCGTCAAGACGATGATGTCAAAGCCATTGTGCTGCGAATTAACAGTCCGGGGGGCGGTGCCGCCGCTTCTGAGCTGATTACACGCGAAGTAGAGCTTGCCAGCGAAACCAAGCCCTTGATGGTTTCAATGGGCGATTTTGCCGCATCTGGCGGCTATATGATGGCGGCTCCTGGCGATACTATCTTTGCTACCCCAACCACCATCACCGGATCGATTGGCGTATTTGGCCTATTGCTCAATCTTAAAGAAATTGCCAACGAAAATGGAATTACCTGGGATGTTGTTAAAACAGCTCAGTTTGCCGATATTGGTACTATTGCTCGTCCTCAATCGCCGCAAGAACTTGCCTTACAGCAAGACATTGTCGATACGCTTTATAACCGCTTCTTAGGCATTGTCTCTGAGTCGCGGGATATGACGACAGCCGAAGTTGATCAGGTCGCTCAGGGGCGGGTTTGGTCAGGTGTAGATGCAGCCGAGGTGGGTCTTGTCGATGAAATTGGGGGGTTAAGCGATGCGATCGCCGCAGCGGCAAGGGCAGCCGACCTTGAAGAATGGCAGGTTGAAGAATATCCTCAGCCGCGAACTTTAGAAGAACAAATTTTTGAAAGTTTGTTTGGCCAGATTATTTCGCGCCTACCGGGTGCCCAAGACCCGCTGACGCAAGAAATCTATGCTTTTCGCGATCGCCTAAGAACGCTGGGCTTGCTCGACGATCCAAACGGTTTGTATACGCGTATTCCGTTTACCACAACGATTAAGTAGCAAACTCAGCACGACCCCTATCAGGCGATCAAAGCGTAGCAAAGCGATCGCTGGCTTCTATCAGAGCGTGAACAATCCCTGGTTCCGTCGCTGCATGTCCGGCATCAGCAACCACAACAAATTCAGCTTCTGGCCAAGCACAGTGCAACTCCCAGGCAGACACCATCGGGCAAACGACATCATACCGTCCTTGCACAATCACCGCAGGAATGTGGCGAATGCGATCGATGTTTTGCAAAAGCTGGTCGTCCGTCGTAAAAAAGCCGTGGTTGACAAAGTAATGACACTCAATCCGAGCAAACGCTGTCGCAAAATCGGGCTGATCAAATCGTTCTACTAGCTGGGCATCGGGCAAAAGCTTACTGGTACTGGCTTCCCAAACCGCCCATGCCCTAGCAGCTTGCTGGCAAATAGCTGGGTTTGAACTGGTAAGCCGCTGATAATAAGCGCTCAACAAATCTCCCCGCTCTGCTACCGGAATGGGGGCGAGGTATCGTTCCCACGCCTCCGGAAAAAGATAGCTAGCACCCGACTGATAAAACCAGCGAAGCTCTTTGGGTCGCAGCATGAAAATGCCGCGCAAAATCAAACCCACACACCGCTCAGGGTGAGTTTGACTGTAGGCTAAAGCCAACGTGCTGCCCCAACTACCGCCAAAAACGACCCATTGCTCAATGCCCAGGTGCGATCGCAAAGTTTCAATGTCTGCAACCAAATGCCAGGTAGTATTTTCTTCTAGCTCAGCGTGAGGCGTACTGCGGCCACAGCCGCGCTGGTCGAACAACACAATCCGCCACTGCTGCGGATCAAAAAACTGGCGGTAGAGGGGCTGGCTGCCGCCGCCTGGGCCGCCATGCAAAAAGACAACAGGCTTTCCCTGAGGGTTTCCGACTTCTTCAAAATAAAGACTGTGACGCTGAGAAACAACAAGTTTATCTTGGCGGAAAGGCTCAATGGGAGGGTAGAGCGATCGCATAAAACTAGCTCTCATCCATCAACTTTGCCATTTTCACAGCATCAACACTGGCCCGCAAGCAACAAGTCGGATATTGCTCTAGGCTAGCGACTTTACCACAATCCACTTTCCTGTCTGGGGATCACGGTAGGTAATAAATGGATTGGCCTTGAGCGGCTTCTGAGAAATCCTCGGCATGGCAATCAACTTCAAATGCTTACCCCATAATTTAAAGGGTTTATGAAGCAGCTAACGTGACTGCCTTCGCGCTCCTGAGTGATTTTTTAGCATCAACAAAGTGATCTCACTCACCTCAGGCTGTTAGCCAACGGTTCCTTTTAATTTAATCCACAGCCAGGCCAGGATCATCACACTCATCGCCACTACCTGTCTTTAGCGTACCAAGCAAGTTGGCAATAATTACACACTGCTTTGCGGCGGCTGCGCGAGGAGACACTTCGATTTTGAAGGGAATTTGATCAGAATCCGGTAAACCTTCATAGTCAAAGCTAACAGCAGTACTCGCCTCCCAGGCACCACTCACACTGGCAAAGCCAGTCAAATCCACATAATCAGGTCTGACGCTGTCTCTGGCTAAGATTTCTACTGTACCGACACTAGCGGCTGAACCCACCTGCAGGGAAGGCAAAGCGTCATCAAGAATGGTAATTACTCGAGTCTCTCGGTTTTGTCTGGCATCGGCCTGAGCTTGTCTGAGAACCTCTAGCAAGTCACTGCGCACTGTACTCATACGCTGGCGATCCGCAAAGGCCAACCAGCCAGGAGCCGCAATGCCCATCAAAATACCAACCATCAAAACGACAAGCAGCACTTCAATCAGTGTAAAGCCCGCTGTTGTCTCATCTGGGATCGGTTTAGCTTTTTGGCTGCGCATCAGAAATAGCCTCAATCACATCACAACAGAAGCTTACAACTCTTCGCCACGAACACCCCGTAAAAGCACCCTCGACTGGAGTGTAGGAAGTCTACTAGCGTCACTCAGAGCATTAATCAACCCGTCTTGCCTAGCCGTTGCATTACCCCGTAAAAAAACAACCAGGTCTTGGTTAGAAGTTAGCTCTTGACCGATGGTATTAACCGCACCTGTCGTCGCCTCTCGCACACAAACATAAAAGCTTTTACCGTCGGCAGGGGTAGAGGGCGATCGCGTATACAAATCGGCATCAGGACAATCAGCTTCAGTAATGTCATCTGGACTAGGAACGTCTACAGAATCTACCAGCACTTGCTTAATTCCGTCAGTCGTACCATTGGCTTCCCAAGTGGCAAAATCGTTACCCGAACTCAGGGGATCAGCATAGCCCGGTGTACTGTTACTAGCCAGTGAGGCTGCTATGCGCGTGTACTTAGGCAGTGTGTAACGAACAATTCGCGTTTCGCCGTTCCAAATCGAATCTTCATCATTTTCTTCTTGCAGATAAACCACCAAGGTCAGAGACGCCTGCCGCAACCTTAACAAATCACACTCGTCTGAAGTACAGCTATCTATGGCATCTAAGTCATCCTGGTCAAGCGGATCAGGTCGCCAAAAAGCCAATATAGGGGTTTCTTCGGATAAATCAATATCGTCTAGTTCGCCTACTACATCAGTAGGGGTAGAGTAAACATAAATAGCCTCCTCTACATCACTACTAATGTAATCAATCGCCCGATTCATATCGGTGCTCACTTGATTCAAGACAAACTCGCGGCGATCGAGCTGTAGCATCTCAACCACCAGATACAGCAATCCCGAAATAATAATGCCGACAATAATAATTGAAATCAGCAGCTCTAGTAGCGTAAACCCATCCTTGCTAGAGCGGCGTAGGCTCACAAGCCATCGAAAAAGCCAAAGCTGAGAGGGCAAGGTAGACATAGCTGTAAATCAAATAGATAAGCTGTGTGAGGGTCAATCTTTTAGTTGCAGTTGTACGTGGTTGAAGGAGTAGAGTTAGTTAAATATTCAATGTAGTTACACAGTGAATTGCTTTCCTCACCTCGCACAATCGAAGTGTAAAGGCTAGCCAGAGGTAAGCGATCGCGCTCTCCCTGGCTACCCGTTACCCCCAAACGGGCGGTTGCAGTAGAGTCAGTATTGAGGCCATCGACGTTTTCAGCAGCATCATAGTCATAGACCCGTACCCCCATAGTGAAGGCGGTCGAAGCACTGACATCATTGGCAATTCGAAAGACTTGAGCGGCGTAATCTGGTGTCCCGTCTCCGTCATAATCCACTTCTTTGGTTTTTGTATAAGAAGGGTCAGCATAGTAATCTGCCAGGGATTCAACCTCGTCAGTCGGTACAGGTACCTGAGCAGCCGTTGAGTAGCTGATGGCACCTGTAGCCAAGACAAACGGCGCTGAAGCATCCAGTTGCGCCAGGGAGTAATCACCTCGTTCAATTAGCGTTCTCACTTGGTCAATTTCGCTTTGAGCAATCTCTAAAGCTTGAGCAGCCTTTTGGCTTTGAACGCGGGAGGCGACAGAAATCACCAAAGCTGGTGTCACTGCGCCAACCGTCAGGCCAATGATAATGATGGCAACCAAGCACTCAATCAGCGTTAGACCTTCCTCAGCGCTAGAGCGCTGAAGAGGAAACCGCACCCGACGACGGAGAACAAATTTTTCAATCAACCCTGAGCGCAACATGCTGCCTAACCTCCTGGCACGATAACTGGCTAATCGGACTATCTCGGACAAACATTCGGCCCATTAACCGTTCGCTGCTCATCCAGAAACGCTGTTGATTCCCCAGCAGCTTTAGCGCAGCGTAGATTGAGAATGTAAGGATCATCTGCTGGTAGTTCCCGGTAGAACTCGCTCCGGGGAGCAGGTGAGTCAACAAATCGACTAGAAATCGGGCCGGGCGGAACATAGAGCTGAGCTACGTCGTAACCCCAGTTACGTTCTGGCGCGCCATAAGCCACGTTGCGCTCAAGACTGGTGTCAGGAGCTGTTGTACTTGGCTCCCAGCGATCTTGGTCAAACGGGGCTGTTGCCGCTCGGCTAAAGCTGAGTTGGAAAAGACTGCCGTAAAGATAAAGTGTCCTCTTGGTGGTGGCACCTCCGGTAGGTGCTTCATTCCAATACTCCAGCAAACGGGGGAAGTTATGCAGTCCGCCATAAGCTTGTCCGGCTCTCATGGGTACAATCCCAGAAATAATTAGGGCATACACATAGGTATCTGCTGCACCAATCTGATTGTTTTGCCGGAAGCGGCTCAATCTACCGTGGTCGAAGTTCATGAGGATAGCCGCGTTATTTGCAGCACCTGTTCCCTCACCATCAAAGCCAACATCTAGCGCCGTAGCGCCATCAGAAAGGGCAAACTCAGCATTTCGGCCAACCCAAATCGGTGAAGAAATCTCGCCTAAAGGCGCACTTGCAGGAACTTCTCTAGCCCATCGATCGGCTGCAAATCGAGCTTGGTTAGTATCTTCAAAATAGAAGCGATTGGCATTGGTGTAAGAGGTTGCAGCAGCATATTCACCCCGCTCAATAGCTCCCATACCGGGAGAATACAGCGTAAAGAAGTCTTCAACGCTGCCATCTTTGAAGTTGTCAGACAAAATAGTGACTGCATCAGCCAGGATTTCAACTGGACGCCAGTAATCAACATCGGGATTGGCGAAATTATCGACGTTTCGCTTGTCAATTGTGCGGCCATTGTAGAAAGGCGCACCGAAACCCACACCACCGTTGAGCAAGGTTTGAGGACTGGCAAACTCCTCTAACAAACCAGAGCGGGTACCATCGCTACTGTGTAAGTTGAAATCTCCCTGAATATAGACTGAGTTGTCTGTTACAAAGGTCAAGCCAGATTGTCGATCTAGCGCGTCACTAATATCAACGCCGTTTCTCAAGCGGAAGCCGTGAGGACGCCGTTCAGGATCGGCATAAAAGTCTACAGGCTTAGCACTGATCAGATTAGAGTCGTTGAGAGGAGGATCTTGGCCGACGAAAGAAGTACTAGCCTTGGGCATTGACATGAAACAAGCGGTCGTTGCGGGCAGTTCACTGAGCTGATCGCAGTTACCCCAGGTCGTACCAGTCGGTCGAATGATTTCGTCTTCGCGAACAGCATCTTCACGGAAGGCATAGACAATTCCTCGGCCCGATCGCTCTGCATCATCCGTTAGCCAGTAGTCAGTGCCATCTGGATTGGTGTTTTGCGAAAGCAACTCTAAATTGACGTCGAGAACACGGACGCTTAACAATTCGCGTCCATCGTATAGTCCTTTATCAATTAGAGAAATTGTTCTGCCATCATAGCCACCTGAACCATCATCGCCATTGATACTAAACGCCTGATCAAGCGCATCAGGGTCAGTTAGCGCTGTACCAGACTCAGTGGGTAAAGTCCAACCGGCATAGGTGAGCGATCCACTGGAGATGCCTCTTGGAGTGGCCGCAATGTTGCTAACAGTTACAGCGCCAAAGCTATTAGTTTCACCATAATCAGTAACAACCTGCTCAATGTATTCTTCAGTTGCGGGCTGGGTTGTGGTAAAAGCGACAGAGGCTCCTGAACCATCCTGGTCGTGGTCAAAGTTAGGAAAGACGTAGAACAAGGAGGGATATTTGGGCGGATGAGCTGCCGAACAGAAAGCCAAGCCCAAGGAGATTTGAGCGTCAGGATCGGTTACCGAAGAAAATTCAGTACTTGGATCACACGTTAGCTCGAAGGAAGCAGCCGCATAGGCAGGAATCGTACCTCCGGGATTGGCGAAGTCTAATGTCTTTCCGGTTATGAAGCCTAAATCGCGATCGCGCTCAATCTGGCGATACTGAGCCAAAATTTTCGCTCTTTCCTTAACGGTTGCAGAAGCAGCCGACGCTTCTAGCGCCTTTGACCACTGATCTGCGGTGGCCGTAGTTGGCGTGCTGACGGCACCGCTAGTTACCAATCCGGTGAGGGCAGTAGCTACGTCAGCTAAACCATCTGTTCCTGTAGTGGCAACAACCGCGTCGTACTCTCCTTTGAGGCTGTTGATGTTGTAGGCCAAAAGTTCTAACGTACAGGCGGCGGAATGTAGAGTAGATTTGTCTGCCGGACTCAACGAGCCGTAGGATACACCACTATCTAAAACTTTCCGCAGCGGTGAAAAGTCGCCCCACATCGCCATCTGAGGATAGGGGTGAATATCCGAATCTTGGACAGGCGTAAACGAAGGTGCGCCTCCATTCGGGTCACCCGCAAAATAAGCTAGGTTTCTCAGAGCCTTACCTAAATCGCTAGCGCTGCCAATAGCACTGCCAAAGCCAGCATCAGTGGTAATGCCGTTGAAGCCAAATTCCCAGCCATTGGTGCCGTAGCCACTGAAGAAATCTGCTTTTAGGGCACTACTTTCGGGATACAGATCAAACTGACGGCTGTTGATAACCGTTTGGGGGGTGCCGGGATGGGCGGTCAGCGCAATACAGGCTAATGGAAAATCGCCGGATTCAGTTTCGTAGTGGTAAACCACCATGCCTTGCACAGCCGCTAAGTTATCGCCAAGCGATTTGTGCTGCCAGCGCTCGTTGACGCCAACTGTATTGGTACCAGAGCTATTATCAGAAGATCCAGAAGTATCCACACTAAGGGCATTTAATTCGGCAATGGGATAAAGCGGATCTTTATCGGCTTGATAAACAAGCTGTTGACTGGTGTTGTAGGTGTAGTTCCAACCCGCAGGATTGCCAAGTTCTAAACGCTGACCCACAATCAGGCGCATACCTGTAGCGATCGCTCTGCGCTCCCAATAACCGTCTAGTCCCTCTGCTGGGTCAACCAAACTCACAAGCTCAGAGTTAGTAGCAGTATCAATTTCGTCCCCGACGTTGGTACCGCTATAGTCAGCAATATCAAAGTCACTACCATAGGTCGGCTGAGGACCCCAGCGATTGTCGGCTCTAAACGCGTCATCAACGTTGGGGATAAACGATTCACCTTTCTCAAACCGCGCCATTGCTTGCGAATCAAATACCTCAGTCCAGGTACTATCATCAACATGCTGATGTCTCCCTTCGGTAAACAGCGCGATAGGGTCAGTTGCTATTTGAATCGGTAAGGCTCCTGCACCAGGATTGACAGAATCATTACCTGCTGCAAAGTTATTAAGACTGGGGGCGGTAGTCTGGTTGGTAAAAACATGAACCTTGACACCGCTTGTGCCAAAGACGTTACCTTTAATGCTGCCAGCAATTACCTGACCGTTGTAGTCATCGTCATTTCTAATTTCAATTTCAGACGCATCTTTGCTGTAGAGGCAAGAATTGTGGGAGCTAATCATGTGAGCTTGCAAATCGGCGGAAACAAAAAGATTTCCCTCAGTATGCATTGCTCCATTCCAGTTGAATTCTTCACCTGGATAAACATCCATGTCGTAGCGGAACCAAGCTCCCCACTTGTTACCACTAATAGATTGGCGCGATTGCTGAAATTCTAAAGTCTGGATACTACGGCTAACATCGTTCAGGTCAACGACATACACATCAACCTGAAAGTTTTTCTGTAAAGCAGCTGAGTCACCAAAACCCACCACTTGCCAGCCTTCTCCCGGATCAAGCGACGAGGCTGTTGCCGCAGAGGCCAGCGCTGCTGCACACTGGCTACTCGCATCACTGGTTTCGAGAGGCCCGGTTCGAGTCACTAGGTTGTCAGCTTTCTCTTGTAAATCGCTATCGCCGACGCTGACCAACACGTCATCATCGTCATCGCGAGCCTTGTCGGTAATCAAAATGGAGTAGATAATCCATTCATTGTCTTCATCGACAACGCCATCTCCATTGACATCAGCGTTGAACGCCCAAGCGTTGTCAATTTCATCGGGGGCGGGTTCTAGATTAGAATCAGCTTCGGGGCCGTTAATATTAAGGGCAATTTCGTCCGGCAAACGATAAGGCGTTTCACCTACGCCAATCCCCGGAAAAGAACTAACCGGATCGCCGTTGTTCAACATCATGCTGTTGAGGTAGGCACTGCTTGGCAAGCCTGCAGTAATGCGATTGTCTTCGCGAAAGAGATACTCGATTTTGGCCTTAGCTCGATCGACAGCAGGCGTTGCCGCATTGATAATTACCTGCTGCTGACGCTCAACAATTGCTTGTTCTGAACGGCTGTAGGCTCGATAGGTCAAAGCTCCTGCGGTCAACGCCACCATCAATAGCAGCAAAATTGTGGTTGGAAGTACGAAGCCTGCAGTCGCCGCTGCCGGACGGCGATTCCACAACAGCAAATTACGTAGTAAGTAAGTAACGAATCGTTTTGTAATTTGCTTGGGTAGCTTTCGTAGAACCCTGACTAGCTTGCGGGGTGACATATCTGCCTTCCTCTTCAGCGTTAAATGATTATTTAGAAGTTAAGGAGACTGGCGATCGCAGACACAAACGATCAACCTGATAAAAACACATCAGCGCGATCGCGCTACGAGGTTGCTGTGAACCTCTGTTGTATAAACGAAATATGAAGAAACCGTGATGGTATGGTCAGTGAACAGGCTACCCGCCTTATTTGAGAAAACGATCAGGTAGTGTAAGAAAACAGCTCAAGCTTAATCAGCACCCTAAAGTCTTAGAATCGCAAGGCGATCGCGATCCCATACCTGATAGTACACATTAGCTTTAAGCTTGGCTTCCGAGAACCTATGGAGTTTTGTGCCAAACAAGCGCAATCGGCCAAGTTTCATATCAGCATTCAGTGAGCCAATAGAGGATACTACATCCTCTACCCCGGTATTTACGGTTGTACCTTTAAGCTGTCACTTAGCCTGTTGCAAACGCTTGAATGAGTCCCGGCAAATCCGCCTATTATTGGGATTTAGCGAGAACTTCTGTATATAAATTGATGTAACGCTCAGCTTGACGCTCTACCGTAAATTTTTCCTCAACCGTCTGTCGAGCCTTTTGCGAAAGCATCTGCCAGCGTTGCGGATCGGCTAAAACCCAAGCAATCCCTGTAGCCAAGTCTTCAGCATCAAATGGCTGCGCACAATAGCCATTGTGCTGATGGTCAACACTCTCCGTCAATCCAGTTGCTTTAAAGGCAACCACAGGGGTGCCACAAGCCATAGCTTCAATCGCTGTTTTGCCAAACGCCTCTTCTGTAGAAGGTACAACCATCACATCAGCCGCTGAATAAGCAAGAGCCAATGTCGTAGTATCATACAGCCGCCCTAAGAACTTGGTTTCCAACCCCAAATCGATCGCTTGTCGCGGTTGAGCCGCACCAAATACAACCGCTTCAGCCTGCAAATGGGGATAGCGATTGGCAAACAAAGGTAGCGCCTGTACCAAGTGATGCCAGCCTTTGCGTTTATCAGCGGTGGCACTCAAAGCACCAAACAAAATCAACTTTTTATCTTGAGTTAGCCCTAAAGCTTCGCGAGCCACTGACTTGCGAATAGGGTAATAGCTATTGGCATCGATTGCGTTGGCAATTACCTTGGGCTGATAGGTTCCTAGCAAGCTACTCCGCTGAGCGCAATCAGCAATCCAGTGGCTAATCCCTACAACTGTAATATCTGCCGACTCAAAAGCCCGATGCTTGCGCCACCAGCCGCGACGAGACAAATCATTATTTTGGGTAGAACCCAGTTGAGGGCAAGCTCCACACTGAGCTTCGTAACGGTTACAGCTACCTGCGTAGTAGCATCCTCCGGTAAAGTGAGACATGTCTCGCAGAGTCAAGACAATGGGCTTGTTAAATTTGGGCAGTTCTTCGGGTCTAACGAAGCCGTTTCCTATCCAGTGAACATTGATTAAATCTGGAGCGATCGCTTTGACCTGGGGCGCAATATTGCTGGGAAAAGCGCTTGTGGCAAATTGCGATGTTGCCTTGTTGCGGTACTTTCTGAGGGGAAAATATTCAAAGCTGAGGCGAATTCCCTCAGAGACTTTATCAATACCTTTTACTCGCGGCGACCCTAGCACAGTGGGATCGTTGCTCAACTTGTTAGAAACCAACATTTGGGAGTCAACGCCAGCTCGCAGTAAGGCTCTATGTAGCCAATAAGCACCTCGTGCGGCCCCCCCTTCTAAATCCGACGTGCTTAGGTGAAGTACTCGCATAATCCTAACTGAGAAGGTTGAGACACCACTCAACCTACCCTAAAAGAACTCGCAGGTAACTGGCGAAGCGACATCTGTTTCGTATCAGCCAAAAATCAGTCAGCTTTCGTGGCGAACTGATTGATAATCCAGTACCTAAGGCTAGGGCGATCGCTTTTCAGTCAGCTTAAGCCAAGCCCATCCCGCTGTGAAGCTTAGATGTTTCTGATTAAATGCAAGAAGCGATAGAGCTAAACGCCCTATCGCTCAAATGCTTCAATCTTTAATCTGAGGCCAACAAGTCTACCGGGAGTAGATTTGAAGATAGCTGCAATCGTGGCGATTAATACTGGTTTAGATCAATCCCTGCTTCACGCGCCATTGCTTCAATTCCTTTAGACTGCAACGTTTTAATAGCTTTGGTTGAGATTCGCAGCTTGACCCAGCGATTACCCGCAGGCCACCAAATGCGCTTGTTTTGCAGGTTAGCGTGTTGTAGTCGCTTAGTGCGACGGTGAGAGTGGGAAACAGCATAGGCGTTGTTTGCCTTCTTTCCGGTTAATTCACACTTGCGGGCCATGAGCTTCTCCAGACAGTCAAATTGAGCATTGAACAGTTTTTTATTGTACCGCAGTTTCTAAAGCTGCCAAGGCATCACTGAAAAGTCATCCTCACTAACAGCGACAAACCGTCAGCTAGCCGTATGTCTACAATCAATTTGTTTAATATCTACAGCCAACTCCCCCTTGCAGCCTGACTACACCGCCTATTTCCTTGGCTAGGCAGCCGGAACCCCCAACCATTCGGGATTTAGAGCGGTAGCATCAAACTGGTTATCAGTCTTAAACGGTTCGTAGCGGCCATTAGCGGCAACTGCCGCCGTACGAGACAAAAGGGCTGTGACTTCTTCGGCGCTCATGGGCTTAAAGGTATCAGCCGCCGCGATCGCTTGATCCAAAATCTCCATACTGTCGATACCAGTAATAACCACAGAGGTAGGTAAGTTGAGCGCGTAATGGAGACATTCAATGGGTTTGACCACGTTACTTTTGAGGATATGGCCATCTCCCATAGATTTCATCCCCAGCACCCCCATACCGTGTTCGATTAAAGTGGGTAAAACAGAGTGCTGAAAACTGCGAAAGTGAGCATCCATAACGTTTAGGGGCATCTGTACCGCGTCAAAGTGAAAATCGTGCTCTTTGGCAATGTCTAACATGCGCAAATGCACCAGCGGATCTTTATGCCCGGTGAAGCCAATGTAGCGAATTTTGCCAGCTTGCTTCGCGTCTAAAAAAGCAGCCGCTGCACCATCTTCAGCAAAGATGCGATCAGGATCTTCTAGCCGAATCACCTCATGAAATTGCAGCAAGTCCACCTGATCAGTTTGTAATCGCTTGAGAGATTCGTCAATTTGTTGAGAGGCTAAAGCTTTGGTACGGCCATCAATTTTAGTCATCAAGAAGACCTGATTGCGGTAGCCATCTTGCAGAGCCTTACCCATGCGAATCTCGCTGGTACCCTTGTTGTAATCCCAGCAGTTATCCATAAAGGTAATACCGCGATCGATGGCACTGCGAATAATCTGAATGCTTTCTTGCTCATCTTTTTGCTGGCCAATATGAAAGCCCCCCAAGCCAATAGCTGAAACTGTTTCCTGGGTATTGCCAAGCGTTCTATATAGCATATGAAATTTAGTAAACTAAGTAATTTTTGGCTAGCTATTTGTACAGATGAAGAATAGTCTTGCCTAAATCGCTCTCTTTTGGAGTTAGCGGATGAAGGTAATTTTGTAGCTTTTGTGTAGGGTAAAGCTGTTCACTTAAAAATGCCTCTACCAAAAGGCTTACAGCCTATGTCTGTCAAAGGGATGCTGACAAGTTTGCTGAAGCTAAATTTATCGTAATTTGTTTGGCTTTTAAGTCATCAGGCATCTATGCCATGGCTCCAAATAGATGGCTTTTTGATCGCTATGATTAGATAAAACTATTTCTGTAGATCCTGGTTACTCAACCACTGTTTAACAAGATTTGCAAAATCAATCTAAGTACTCGATTTTGTCTTAGGGTTTAGAAAACTAATAATTTTTTGAATCAATAGGCATATTTTTAGCTTTAAAAAATAGTCAAAAATACGAACTGGTTTACCTAAAGATCTACCTTTGATTAGGCGACATTCAGTTTTTAGCAATTTTTCTTGGTTAAGAAGAACAAGTAACGCCTTAGACGAGGTACTAATCGCTAAATTTGAGGCTTGATTATGTATGCCTTTTGAGGAATTCGTTCAACAGTTTGTTTAGTTAGGCTATAGCTAGCGTCGATTACGTTGCAAATCGAATGACGCTTTGGAAAATTTTCCAGCTTTACCCTCAATTACGTAGTAGAAAGAGAGCTTATGTTTTTCCACAAAAAAGAAACGATTCAGCCCGTTAACGTCTCTGAAGCCCATCCTCGTTTTGCTCAACTTTTGTTAGAGCAGTTTGGCGGTGCGACGGGAGAGTTGACTGCGGCCTTACAATACTGGGTGCAGTCCTTCCATTGTGAGAATCCTGGTATTAAAGATATGTTGCAGGACATCGCGATCGAAGAATTTAGCCACCTTGAAATGATTGGTAAATTGATCGAAGCTCACACTAAGAATGTAGATCAGACCGAAGCCTACAAGAGTACTTTGTTTGCAGTGCGGGGTATGGGGCCTCACTTTTTAGACAGTCAAGGGTCTTCTTGGACCGCTACCTACATCAATGAAGGCGGCGATGTAGTGCGAGACTTACGGGCAGACATTGCGGCAGAAGCTGGGGCACGTCAAACGTATGAGGAGCTGATTAAACTTGCTCCTGACGAAGGGACAAAGAAGACGCTTGTGCATCTACTAACGCGTGAAATTTCTCACACCAAGATGTTCATGCTGGCTCTAGATTCTTTGGGTAAGCTGACCGATCCACTATTCGGCAATGTCGAACCCGATGACACCGTTGATATTTATTACAACCTGTCTCAAAATGGCAAAGATGAACGCGGCCCCTGGAATTCTGACAAAGATTTCAAATATATTGCCGATCCGCTTAAATCTCACCAGTAAATTGGATTTGAGTTCCTATCTAACAATCGCTGTTTTGCTAGAGTACGACTTGCTCTGTTCTTTGCAAATGGGATAGGTAGTAATTTTTGCGAGATATGATTGATGGCGACCTCGGTGTTAAGGCGGAGGTCGCCGCTTTTGATGAGCTATCAAGTTGGCTTTGGGTCTATGATTCCACTCAGGTTGCAAGCAGGGCTTTGGGGGTTACTGGCCGGATCAGCTCTATTGCTAGGGGCAGGGGTTGGCTATTATGCTCGAATTCCGCAAAAGGCGATCGCGGTGATTATGGCATTTGGTGCAGGTGTGCTGATTTCTGCGCTGGCTTTTGAACTCATGGATGAAGCTTATAGTCGCGGTGGCTTTGACTCAACGGCGTTGGGCTTTTTGGGGGGCGCTGTTATTTACACCCTGGCCAACGGATATTTAGCTGAGCAAGGCGCACGCCATCGTAAACGTTCTGGTCAGCAGCAACCCAAGGAAGACGAAAGCCAGGGAAGCGGGTTGGCGATCGCCATCGGTGCCCTTTTAGACGGCATTCCAGAGTCAATTGCCATTGGCATCAGCATGATTGAGGGGGGTACGGTGAGCTGGGTGACAGTGGCAGCCGTCTTTCTCTCTAACGTACCAGAAGGACTTTCTAGCGCCGCTGGCATGAAGCAGGCCGGACGCTCTTGGCGCTATATCTTTGGCGTTTGGGGGTTAATCTCGCTGGTTTCAGCGGCGGCAGCCTTAGCGGGCTATTCTCTTTTCAGCCATTTTTCTACAGAAATTATTGCCGCGACCATTGCGATCGCGGCAGGCGCTATCTTAGCGATGATTTCCGACACCATGATGCCGGAAGCCTTTGAGCAAGCTCATGACTTTGCTGGATTAATCACCGTCTGCGGCTTTCTCACAGCTTTTATTCTCAGCAAACTGGGGGGATGATTTCTCGCTTTTCCTTAGCGGCTCGCTGGCTGAGGCAAAGCCGGGGCTAAGACCTGATCAATTGCTTGCAGGACTTCGTCACTGAGTTCAACGCCAGAGGCGGCGGCATTATCCGCTAGTTGTTCGGGGCGACTAGCGCCGACGATGGCAGCAGATACTCGCTGGTCACGCAAAATCCAAGCCAGTGCCAATTGCGCCATAGAAAGATTGAGTTGCTCAGCAATGGGGCGCAATTTTTGAACTGCTTTGAGCGTGCGATCGCTGCGTAAATCTCGCATAAAGCTATTCATTTTGTCGTTGGCTGCCCGTGAGTTGGCAGGGGGAGCTTCTCCGGGTTGATATTTACCCGTCAACACCCCTTGAGCTAGCGGCGACCAAACAATTTGTCCAATGCCGTTATCGGCACACAGGGGAAACACTTTTGCTTCTGGCTGACGCCACAACATCGAATACTGGGGCTGGCTAGAAACGAATTTCTCTACATTGGGCAAATCTAGCGCTGCCTGAATTTGGGCTGGATTCCACTCGCTAAAGCCGATGTAGCGGGCTTTGCCTTGCCTGACGACTTCGCTTAGAGCGGTCATTGTTTCTTCTAAAGGGGTGTCAGCGTCGTAGCGATGGCACTGGTAGAGATCAACATAGTCGGTGCGCAAACGTTGAAGAGAAGCGTCAATTTGTTTATGAATTTGTGCTGCTGACAAACCTTGATCGGTGTCTGACATGGGAAAGTAAACTTTGGTCGCCAGGATATAAGAAGCGCGATCGCGTCCCTGTAGTACCTCGCCCAAAAATGCTTCTGCCGCACCTCGGCCATAAACATTGGCGGTGTCAATAAAGTTAATGCCCACCTCAAAAGCTTTGTGGACGCAAGCTTCGGCTTGCTGACGCTCAACGCCGCCACTATAGGTTAGCCAGGAGCCTAAGGCAATTTCCGAAACGTTGAGGTCACTACTGCCAAGTTGTCGATATTTCATAGTTGTTGGTTGGTTAAATGAATTAAAGGCGGTAAAGTCGGCTCTAGCCCATTGGGTGGAAGGGCTGCTAAAGGCAAAAGAGTGAGAGCAGAGGGCAGAAGGAAAGCTTTTCTGTTAGTGGCTTTCAGCCATTGAAGTGCCTCAACGCTAGTGGCAACAGC
>NZ_JBQLZL010000024.1:0-20548 GCF_052168255.1 Almyronema sp.
CGACCAGTTTACCCAGACTGGCATCATCCCCGGTAGCTCCATTCGCGGTCGCTTCAGAGCCGATATGCGACAGCAGGAAAAAGACTTTGAACGTTGGTATGGAGCTGAAGCTAAGACAGGAGAACCCAATAGCACCACTGAAGGCATCATGAAGTTCGAATACGCCTCAATCCTCTGGATGCCAGTTTATTGCCCCAATCAGCCTGTTGTCAGAGTATCTTGTCCTGCTTTACTCAAGCGCTATCACAAGCTAGCTACAGCCAACATGCAGACACCCACGTTCAAACCTTATAGCTACTACGGTAAGAAGTCTGGTGAGAAACTTTTCTTCAATTTAGGTTTCCTAAAATTAGGTGATAAAGACGAAAACTTGAAACACTACATTCCGAATTTTGTGTCTGATCATGATGCTTATCTGTTGCTAGTGGTTGATGACACAGATATTTCAATGATTCACGATATGGCGCTCTATCGTCAAAGTCGAGTTTCGCTAGAAACTGAACAAAAGCGATCTAAGAAGGGCGCTTTCTTCGATGTAGAGGCGTTGCCAGAAGGCACAATAATGACCTTTCCATTGGCATCCCGTAAGACTTTTCAGCAAGAGTCAGTTCAACTACAAACCTTTTTTGAGGTAGCTGGCTTTGACAAGAGCAGAGAACTTTACTTCGGCGGTCTTGAATCCGTTGGTTTTGGGCGTACACAAGTCACCTTAAAAGAGAGTAATAGCAACCTTGCTTAGCTCCTATAGCTCCAATCGACTCAGGAAGACTCCAAATGACTCAACCTAATACGCAGGAATCCGCTATTGGCTGGCAGCCCTATCACTTAGATCATGCTGCTCAGAATCTAGTCTTAGATTACAGAGATCAAAAAAATGTCCTGAATGAATCTCACAAGATGAGAATGGCGGTTGCTTACGGCCTAGAACGCTTCTGGGGTGAGCATCTTCGCTATGAACGAGAGAAAGGAACTGAAAGTCGCAACAAAGGGCTGTACTGGAAAGCGGTTTGGTGTACTTTGGCCAATATTCTTGAGCCTAGCGACATTAAACTGCCAGATGCAAAGGGGACTGTAGCCTTCGATAACACAGATGACATTAAACGCATTGCTGCTGAAATCTGGCAAATGCCATTGGATCAGCAAAAAGTGACGCTGATGGTCTTAAGTCAACTGTGTGACTCACTGGTCTGGTGGACTCAACGATATAAAAAACAAACGAGTGAGGGGTAGACAATGGTTTTTGCCCAAGCATATCAAAAGGCAGCTGCTAAGAAAGGTGAAAACACTGATGTTCCTGCTCCTTCACAGCAGATAGAAACTCATCCAGAACAAGTGCCGATGATGTATCGGGCACAGGTTCAAGGCCGTTGCAGCTTGCAATATGCCAATGACGATAAAGACCTTGAACGCTGGACAGAGGAATGGGTCAATCCACACAAAGAGACTGGACAGCCCATTTATCAGCGTGAGGAACGGCCCGTTGGTTTGGATGGCACGATTTATCGATTCCGGCTCAAGTTTCCTTGGCGTGTCTTTACTGACTGTGGCCAGGATAGTATCCTACGGCCTGCTATTGGTAAAGATGGTATACCCTTCATACCCGGCAGCAGCCTTAAGGGAATTTTTAGGCGTTTGCTTTATTCTCAAACCATAACTGAACAGGAGCAAGAGGAAGTTGAACTCTACTGTGGTAGCCAAGAAAAGACGGCTCTGCTTCGTTTTCACGGTGCCTATCCCATAGGTGACTGGGCTGGAACAGAAGTCGTTACCTCTAATCAGAGCAGTAAATCACAACATGAGATCCGCTATCGGATGGTGGATGTGGTTCATCCGCAGCAGCCTAGACAAGTTCAAGGTAAGGGGTCTGCTAAAGCGATCGCTTTGATCAGTTTCCACGAACCAACTTTGTTGTTTGAACTTAGCAGCACTCAACCTCTTGTTCTTGAAACGTGGCAGCACATTGAAGATCTATTCAAGCGTGCGCTGCGTCAGGGGTTGGGCGGTAAAACGAGTACAGGCTACGGCTTATGGGTAATTCCCAAGAATCAATATGCCTTCAATCTTTATTTGCATGGAGTCGGTGTAAGTTCGCTTTTACGTAATGGTGAGCCAGAGTTTCGTCCTAATCTCTTCAAGGCAACGCTACGGGGACATGCTAGTCGGCTGCTTGCAGGTGTATGCAACGATCCAAGTATCGTTAAAGTCAAGGTAGATGAGCTGTTTGGCTCCACGAAAAATCCTGGCAAAGTTGAGCTTTATTGGGAACTA
Source organism: Almyronema sp. (assembly GCF_052168255.1). Classification (NCBI taxonomy): domain Bacteria; kingdom Bacillati; phylum Cyanobacteriota; class Cyanophyceae; order Nodosilineales; family Nodosilineaceae; genus Almyronema; species Almyronema sp. The sequence goes on from NZ_JBQLZL010000024.1 coordinate 2,269, forward strand.
AAAGCGTTGAACCTAGCGACTCAGGGACGGGAAAAAACGCCTATCTCTCGGGTGAACGGAGTTTTACACCTTGATGCGCCAGCACAAGATCTTGAATTTATTAAAGGTTTGGCGGCCTTTGCCTATGCAATGGGAGGCTTCGGTAAATCCTGGCGGCGCGTTTGGCACAAAGGCCCTGACGCTTGGCATCCTGGTTTTCTACCTACCTACACCACTAGAGCGATTGGTTGTCAATGGAGTGGAGATGTTTTGGATACGCCTGCGGGTAATATTCATGACGGTCAATCACTACAGTTATTTCTTCAAAATTTACACAGTCAGTGTAAAAGCTATCTGGGTATCAAGGATGCCAAAGCCATTGATTGGCGAGAAGCTTGGCATCCAAGGCGATTAGCTGTTTTTACCAAAAAAACTTCAGAGTCTGAAGCTATTAGCTTGTTCCATGATGATGTCTTTAAGACCACGCCAGCGGTGGGGGGGAGAACACCCGATCCAAAGGATACAAGACTTCGGTTCAGTTCTGTATGGCACCGTATGTTGCCGCTGACGAAAGAAAACTATCTTGAGATTGTGACAATCTTTTTTGGGCGCTACAGTGACTCCAATCCCTGGCTGCGCAATGGAGAAGATCAGCTTCCCTTCTTATTTGAAGCATTAGAAAGCTCAGGCTTTAAGAAACAGTGGGGAAGCCTGCCCAACCACTCATGAAGGCACTGTCAACTTAACTTTCCGTATCTAAATTCAAGCACTAAATTTCCGTTAATCGCCTTCGTCAGTCGTTCTAAGCGATCGCCAATAGGCGCGTAAATCGTTGCCAGTTGTTCAAGCGCTGACGCATCGTCTCTCGATATTCGGTTGCACTCTGTCGATGTTGGTGAGGATGAAAGTAACCCCGGATCGGTTCAAAGGCCGAGAGGAATCGTTGCGCGTGTCCAGGAGACTTGAAGCGACCCATGCGCCTTTCTCTATTCGAGTGGGGCGATGAGAATTCTCCGCTCGATTGTTCAACCTTCGGTGCTGCCGATGTTCGACGCCTGGAATCAGCACTTTCTTCGCCGCCCCATAGCTTTTGAGTTTGTCGGTGACGATGACCCGCGGGGCGAAGCCCGTGGATTTAAGCAGTTTGCGAAAGAACTTCATGGCTGCGCGTTTGTCCCGATGAGGCTGCATCAGGATGTCGAGGACTTGACCGTCCGCATCGACAGCGCGCCACAGATAGTACTGCTGGCCTTTAATGATAATGACGACCTCGTCCAGATGCCATTTATCATTCGGCTGGGGGCGACGGCGACGAATGGGGGCGACGGCGACGAATCTGATGGGCATAGGGCTGAGCAAACTTTTTGCACCACTGGCGAATGGCTTCATAGGTGACCTCAATGCCGCGATAGAGCATCATTTTCTCGATATCGCGAAAGCTCAAAGGAAACGTGTAGTAGAGCCAGACGCAGTGGCGAATGACTCCGATGGGAAATCGGTGGTACTTGTAGCTGACGCTCATGGACTCGTCCTGACAATGCTGACAAAGGCTACCACAGAAGTTAAGTTGACAGTGCCCTTTAAGCATCAGGGCGATCGCTTCCAAGGAATGGTTTCACTAACACCTCGACTACAGTTCATTTGCTCTTGGAACGGAAAGAGCAAATCAATCCGTAAATCTGTGTAAGCTTTGCCGGATTCTCTTTTCTCCCTGGGCAAAATTGAGTAGCTCCTTTGCCAACGTCTGCTGCTATGGATGATGCCGCCAAACAACGAGTCGAAGCTTTCCTGAAAAAATGGCAGATCACCAGCGGCAATGAGCGGGCCAACTACCAAATCTTATTTGGCGATTTATGTGAGGCATCGCGAGCATCGCCGAGCCCGAAGAAACCGTCATTGCCCCCGTCGAGCAACAAACCTTCCTCAGTTCCTTCAAAGACCAGTTTTGCGCTATATGCAACCTTATGCATACCCAGCGCAGCGAATGGACCATCGCCCAAGTCAAAAACGCCAGCCGCAAACACAAAGCTATCCAAGACTGCCTTGATACCCCACCGACCTGGGTGCGATCGCCGTCCACACCGAAGCCAACACCCTCCGCTGGTACAGCGCTGACTTGCAGAAGGCAGCCCAACTCATGTCCCAATCTTCCCTGTTTTCACAGCACAGCACAAAAGGCTTAGATTCATGACCACTTTCGACAGCACCAAGCGTCTACTGCCCGACATTCTCAAAGACATCGTGGCTGGCAAAATTCAGCTCCCCGACTTTCAACGCGGTTGGGTTTGGGACGATAACCATATTCAAAGTCTGCTAGTGAGTATCGGGCGCTCTTTTCCGGTAGGGGCCGTCATGCTGCTGGAAACTGGCGGAGCCGTCCGATTTCAAGTGCGCCCCGTCGAAAACGTCCAGTTTCCTCAAGCACCACCCGAAGCTGCCAAGCTCATTCTCGATGGTCAGCAGCGACTCACCACCTTGACGCAGGTGCTTTCTCTCGATACCGCTGTCAAAACCCGAACCGACAAAGGGAAAGCGATCAGTCGCTACTACTACATTCACATTCCGACCGCATTAGAAGGGCCGGAAGCCTTGGAGCGATCGCTAGAAGCGGTTGATGAAAGCCGTCAGAAGCGCAGTAACTTTGGCCGCAACATAGACCTCGACCTTTCTACACGGGAAAAGGAATGCCAGCAGCTGTACTTCCCCTGCAATCGCATCCTGTCTTGGTCAGAGTGGCTCCAAGACTTGAGTCGCTTTAATGGTGCAGCGTTATCGACCTTCCTGGAATTTCAGAAACAGGTACTCGATGCCTTTGGCACCTACCAGGTCCCCATTATTGAACTTAAAAAAGAAACCTCAAAAGAGGCCGTCTGTCTGGTGTTTGAAAAAGTCAACACCGGAGGCGTCGCGCTTTCTGTATTTGAACTCATCACCGCTAGCTATGCTGCCGACGGCTACAATCTCCGAGATGACTGGTACGGCAGCCAACTCCGAGGCGTCGAATCACGACAGTCTCGTCTGGCCCAAGATCCGCTCCTCTCCCAAGTCGAGGCGACTGACTTTCTGCAAGCTATCACCTTGCTCCACACCCTAGAGAAACGGCGCATCGATCTGGCAGCAGGTAAGCAAGGCAAACAAGTCGCTCCGGTGAGTGCCAAGCGCAGTTCCGTATTGGAACTGCCCCTCTCGGCGTACCAAATCTGGGCTGACAAGGTCGAGCAAGGCTTTCGATTAGCCGCTAAATTCCTACGACGACAGTCCTTCTATGCAGTGCGAGAACTGCCCTACCGTACCCAGATTGTGCCCCTTGCTGCCGTCCTGACTGAGTTAGGAACCCGTTGGCTAGAGCCCAAGATCTACGACAAATTAGCCCAATGGTTTTGGTGCGGTATTTTAGGCGAACTCTACGGCGGAGCGGTCGAAACCCGCATTGCCAACGACTTAGAAGAATTGCTGTTATGGATCAAGGATGATACCCATATCCCGCGCACCATTGGCGACGCCTCCTTTCAGCCAGAACGCTTGGATCGTCTTACCAGTCGTCTCAGTGCTGCTTACAAAGGCATCAATGTCTTGGTCTTACGGGAAGGGGCTCAGGATTTCTTCTGGAAGTCCGGTATTAATGAGCTCGATGCGGAAGAGGTGGCTCTCGATATTCATCACATCTTTCCGAAAGCCTGGTGCGAAGGCAATGGCATCCCCCGTCGCCGTTACGACACCATCGTCAACAAAACCCCTATCTCTTACAAGGCCAATCGCATGATTGGTGGGATCGCTCCCTCTAAATACCTGCAAAAAATCCAGGAGCATTCCCAAGTGCAGCTCGATGCCGCTGCCATGGATCAGATCCTCGCTAGCCATCGAATTCCGCCTCAACAGCTTCGGATCGATGACTTTGAAGGCTTTTATCAGCAGCGAAAACAGTCACTCTTATCGCTCATTGCCAATGCGATGGGCAAGCAAGTGATCGAAGCAGGTTTAGATGCCTAAAACAACGGAAGCTGCGATTTAGTGTCATTTAGTACAGTTGAGCGAGTTGCAATCTTAGGGCGATCATTTGATCGATGACGCTGTCAGAGACAGGGGTATCTGTGTTCATAGAGAGAGAGAGAAGTTTTCTTGCCTATCATGCTACGAAACGGTTTAGGCCAAGCTTTTAGAAAGTTCGCGTTCTTCAATCTCCTGAGAAACAACAACGGCCCCCCACTACTAGTGATCGCGTAAGTGATAGTTTTTCGACTCAAAAGAGCGATCGCCAGATTGCACTGATAGAAAGTAGAGTAAGATGAGGCAGCGATCGCCTTGCTTCTATAGAGTCCGAAGAAGGGATGGCCCCAGGGTTGTGCAGCTCACAAAGAATGCTTGTAAGCCCTCCACAGTACAGAGCAATAATCCCTGAGTTTAGAGCGATCGCATCCAAAAGCCGATAGGACAGTACCAGCGAGCAGCCCCTATGCAAGCGAAAGGCATGGCATGTACACACTAAATATACATTCAAAATGTACACTCAAAATAAACATGTTAAATACATGCACTCAGTTTCATGTGTATCCCATTGCAGAGGTAAGAGGCGATCGCAAGAGCAAAGTGGCTGAAACGCTTATACAGCAGTACTTTTACGGCATAATGCAAACACAGCAAACACAAAGGAAGGCTCGAAAGTATAAAAGCGATCGCATTGCAGCGTACAAAATAACAGTACGGTAACACACAAGCGTATAAGCAACACAGCGATCGCCCTCCCCCACAGTTTTTTGGAATTCCAAAAAACTGTGGGGGAGGGCGATCGCTGTGTTGCTTATACGCTTGTGTGTTACCGTACTGTTATTTTGTACGCTGCAATGCGATCGCTTTTATACTTTCGAGCCTTCCTTTGTGTTTGCTGTGTTTGCATTATGCCGTAAAAGTACTGCTGTATAAGCGTTTCAGCCACTTTGCTCTTGCGATCGCCTCTTACCTCTGCAATGGGATACACATGAAACTGAGTGCATGTATTTAACATGTTTATTTTGAGTGTACATTTTGAATGTATATTTAGTGTGTACATGCCATGCCTTTCGCTTGCATAGGGGCTGCTCGCTGGTACTGTCCTATCGGCTTTTGGATGCGATCGCTCTAAACTCAGGGATTATTGCTCTGTACTGTGGAGGGCTTACAAGCATTCTTTGTGAGCTGCACAACCCTGGGGCCATCCCTTCTTCGGACTCTATAGAAGCAAGGCGATCGCTGCCTCATCTTACTCTACTTTCTATCAGTGCAATCTGGCGATCGCTCTTTTGAGTCGAAAAACTATCACTTACGCGATCACTAGTAGTGGGGGGCCGTTGTTGTTTCTCAGGAGATTGAAGAACGCGAACTTTCTAAAAGCTTGGCCTAAACCGTTTCGTAGCATGATAGGCAAGAAAACTTCTCTCTCTCTCTATGAACACAGATACCCCTGTCTCTGACAGCGTCATCGATCAAATGATCGCCCTAAGATTGCAACTCGCTCAACTGTACTAAATGACACTAAATCGCAGCTTCCGTTGTTTTAGGCATCTAAACCTGCTTCGATCACTTGCTTGCCCATCGCATTGGCAATGAGCGATAAGAGTGACTGTTTTCGCTGCTGATAAAAGCCTTCAAAGTCATCGATCCGAAGCTGTTGAGGCGGAATTCGATGGCTAGCGAGGATCTGATCCATGGCAGCGGCATCGAGCTGCACTTGGGAATGCTCCTGGATTTTTTGCAGGTATTTAGAGGGAGCGATCCCACCAATCATGCGATTGGCCTTGTAAGAGATAGGGGTTTTGTTGACGATGGTGTCGTAACGGCGACGGGGGATGCCATTGCCTTCGCACCAGGCTTTCGGAAAGATGTGATGAATATCGAGAGCCACCTCTTCCGCATCGAGCTCATTAATACCGGACTTCCAGAAGAAATCCTGAGCCCCTTCCCGTAAGACCAAGACATTGATGCCTTTGTAAGCAGCACTGAGACGACTGGTAAGACGATCCAAGCGTTCTGGCTGAAAGGAGGCGTCGCCAATGGTGCGCGGGATATGGGTATCATCCTTGATCCATAACAGCAATTCTTCTAAGTCGTTGGCAATGCGGGTTTCGACCGCTCCGCCGTAGAGTTCGCCTAAAATACCGCACCAAAACCATTGGGCTAATTTGTCGTAGATCTTGGGCTCTAGCCAACGGGTTCCTAACTCAGTCAGGACGGCAGCAAGGGGCACAATCTGGGTACGGTAGGGCAGTTCTCGCACTGCATAGAAGGACTGTCGTCGTAGGAATTTAGCGGCTAATCGAAAGCCTTGCTCGACCTTGTCAGCCCAGATTTGGTACGCCGAGAGGGGCAGTTCCAATACGGAACTGCGCTTGGCACTCACCGGAGCGACTTGTTTGCCTTGCTTACCTGCTGCCAGATCGATGCGCCGTTTCTCTAGGGTGTGGAGCAAGGTGATAGCTTGCAGAAAGTCAGTCGCCTCGACTTGGGAGAGGAGCGGATCTTGGGCCAGACGAGACTGTCGTGATTCGACGCCTCGGAGTTGGCTGCCGTACCAGTCATCTCGGAGATTGTAGCCGTCGGCAGCATAGCTAGCGGTGATGAGTTCAAATACAGAAAGCGCGACGCCTCCGGTGTTGACTTTTTCAAACACCAGACAGACGGCCTCTTTTGAGGTTTCTTTTTTAAGTTCAATAATGGGGACCTGGTAGGTGCCAAAGGCATCGAGTACCTGTTTCTGAAATTCCAGGAAGGTCGATAACGCTGCACCATTAAAGCGACTCAAGTCTTGGAGCCACTCTGACCAAGACAGGATGCGATTGCAGGGGAAGTACAGCTGCTGGCATTCCTTTTCCCGTGTAGAAAGGTCGAGGTCTATGTTGCGGCCAAAGTTACTGCGCTTCTGACGGCTTTCATCAACCGCTTCTAGCGATCGCTCCAAGGCTTCCGGCCCTTCTAATGCGGTCGGAATGTGAATGTAGTAGTAGCGACTGATCGCTTTCCCTTTGTCGGTTCGGGTTTTGACAGCGGTATCGAGAGAAAGCACCTGCGTCAAGGTGGTGAGTCGCTGCTGACCATCGAGAATGAGCTTGGCAGCTTCGGGTGGTGCTTGAGGAAACTGGACGTTTTCGACGGGGCGCACTTGAAATCGGACGGCTCCGCCAGTTTCCAGCAGCATGACGGCCCCTACCGGAAAAGAGCGCCCGATACTCACTAGCAGACTTTGAATATGGTTATCGTCCCAAACCCAACCGCGTTGAAAGTCGGGGAGCTGAATTTTGCCAGCCACGATGTCTTTGAGAATGTCGGGCAGTAGACGCTTGGTGCTGTCGAAAGTGGTCATGAATCTAAGCCTTTTGTGCTGTGCTGTGAAAACAGGGAAGATTGGGACATGAGTTGGGCTGCCTTCTGCAAGTCAGCGCTGTACCAGCGGAGGGTGTTGGCTTCGGTGTGGACGGCGATCGCACCCAGGTCGGTGGGGTATCAAGGCAGTCTTGGATAGCTTTGTGTTTGCGGCTGGCGTTTTTGACTTGGGCGATGGTCCATTCGCTGCGCTGGGTATGCATAAGGTTGCATATAGCGCAAAACTGGTCTTTGAAGGAACTGAGGAAGGTTTGTTGCTCGACGGGGGCAATGACGGTTTCTTCGGGCTCGGCGATGCTCGCGATGCCTCACATAAATCGCCAAATAAGATTTGGTAGTTGGCCCGCTCATTGCCGCTGGTGATCTGCCATTTTTTCAGGAAAGCTTCGACTCGTTGTTTGGCGGCATCATCCATAGCAGCAGACGTTGGCAAAGGAGCTACTCAATTTTGCCCAGGGAGAAAAGAGAATCCGGCAAAGCTTACACAGATTTACGGATTGATTTGCTCTTTCCGTTCCAAGAGCAAATGAACTGTAGTCGAGGTGTTAGTGAAACCATTCCTTGGAAGCGATCGCCCTGATGCTTAAAGGGCACTGTCAACTTAACTTCTGTGGTAGCCTTTGTCAGCATTGTCAGGACGAGTCCATGAGCGTCAGCTACAAGTACCACCGATTTCCCATCGGAGTCATTCGCCACTGCGTCTGGCTCTACTACACGTTTCCTTTGAGCTTTCGCGATATCGAGAAAATGATGCTCTATCGCGGCATTGAGGTCACCTATGAAGCCATTCGCCAGTGGTGCAAAAAGTTTGCTCAGCCCTATGCCCATCAGATTCGTCGCCGTCGCCCCCATTCGTCGCCGTCGCCCCCAGCCGAATGATAAATGGCATCTGGACGAGGTCGTCATTATCATTAAAGGCCAGCAGTACTATCTGTGGCGCGCTGTCGATGCGGACGGTCAAGTCCTCGACATCCTGATGCAGCCTCATCGGGACAAACGCGCAGCCATGAAGTTCTTTCGCAAACTGCTTAAATCCACGGGCTTCGCCCCGCGGGTCATCGTCACCGACAAACTCAAAAGCTATGGGGCGGCGAAGAAAGTGCTGATTCCAGGCGTCGAACATCGGCAGCACCGAAGGTTGAACAATCGAGCGGAGAATTCTCATCGCCCCACTCGAATAGAGAAAGGCGCATGGGTCGCTTCAAGTCTCCTGGACACGCGCAACGATTCCTCTCGGCCTTTGAACCGATCCGGGGTTACTTTCATCCTCACCAACATCGACAGAGTGCAACCGAATATCGAGAGACGATGCGTCAGCGCTTGAACAACTGGCAACGATTTACGCGCCTATTGGCGATCGCTTAGAACGACTGACGAAGGCGATTAACGGAAATTTAGTGCTTGAATTTAGATACGGAAAGTTAAGTTGACAGTGCCTTCATGAGTGGTTGGGCAGGCTTCCCCACTGTTTCTTAAAGCCTGAGCTTTCTAATGCTTCAAATAAGAAGGGAAGCTGATCTTCTCCATTGCGCAGCCAGGGATTGGAGTCACTGTAGCGCCCAAAAAAGATTGTCACAATCTCAAGATAGTTTTCTTTCGTCAGCGGCAACATACGGTGCCATACAGAACTGAACCGAAGTCTTGTATCCTTTGGATCGGGTGTTCTCCCCCCCACCGCTGGCGTGGTCTTAAAGACATCATCATGGAACAAGCTAATAGCTTCAGACTCTGAAGTTTTTTTGGTAAAAACAGCTAATCGCCTTGGATGCCAAGCTTCTCGCCAATCAATGGCTTTGGCATCCTTGATACCCAGATAGCTTTTACACTGACTGTGTAAATTTTGAAGAAATAACTGTAGTGATTGACCGTCATGAATATTACCCGCAGGCGTATCCAAAACATCTCCACTCCATTGACAACCAATCGCTCTAGTGGTGTAGGTAGGTAGAAAACCAGGATGCCAAGCGTCAGGGCCTTTGTGCCAAACGCGCCGCCAGGATTTACCGAAGCCTCCCATTGCATAGGCAAAGGCCGCCAAACCTTTAATAAATTCAAGATCTTGTGCTGGCGCATCAAGGTGTAAAACTCCGTTCACCCGAGAGATAGGCGTTTTTTCCCGTCCCTGAGTCGCTAGGTTCAACGCTTTTAGTTCCCAATAAAGCTCAACTTTGCCAGGATTTTTCGTGGAGCCAAACAGCTCATCTACCTTGACTTTAACGATACTTGGATCGTTGCATACACCTGCAAGCAGCCGACTAGCATGTCCCCGTAGCGTTGCCTTGAAGAGATTAGGACGAAACTCTGGCTCACCATTACGTAAAAGCGAACTTACACCGACTCCATGCAAATAAAGATTGAAGGCATATTGATTCTTGGGAATTACCCATAAGCCGTAGCCTGTACTCGTTTTACCGCCCAACCCCTGACGCAGCGCACGCTTGAATAGATCTTCAATGTGCTGCCACGTTTCAAGAACAAGAGGTTGAGTGCTGCTAAGTTCAAACAACAAAGTTGGTTCGTGGAAACTGATCAAAGCGATCGCTTTAGCAGACCCCTTACCTTGAACTTGTCTAGGCTGCTGCGGATGAACCACATCCACCATCCGATAGCGGATCTCATGTTGTGATTTACTGCTCTGATTAGAGGTAACGACTTCTGTTCCAGCCCAGTCACCTATGGGATAGGCACCGTGAAAACGAAGCAGAGCCGTCTTTTCTTGGCTACCACAGTAGAGTTCAACTTCCTCTTGCTCCTGTTCAGTTATGGTTTGAGAATAAAGCAAACGCCTAAAAATTCCCTTAAGGCTGCTGCCGGGTATGAAGGGTATACCATCTTTACCAATAGCAGGCCGTAGGATACTATCCTGGCCACAGTCAGTAAAGACACGCCAAGGAAACTTGAGCCGGAATCGATAAATCGTGCCATCCAAACCAACGGGCCGTTCCTCACGCTGATAAATGGGCTGTCCAGTCTCTTTGTGTGGATTGACCCATTCCTCTGTCCAGCGTTCAAGGTCTTTATCGTCATTGGCATATTGCAAGCTGCAACGGCCTTGAACCTGTGCCCGATACATCATCGGCACTTGTTCTGGATGAGTTTCTATCTGCTGTGAAGGAGCAGGAACATCAGTGTTTTCACCTTTCTTAGCAGCTGCCTTTTGATATGCTTGGGCAAAAACCATTGTCTACCCCTCACTCGTTTGTTTTTTATATCGTTGAGTCCACCAGACCAGTGAGTCACACAGTTGACTTAAGACCATCAGCGTCACTTTTTGCTGATCCAATGGCATTTGCCAGATTTCAGCAGCAATGCGTTTAATGTCATCTGTGTTATCGAAGGCTACAGTCCCCTTTGCATCTGGCAGTTTAATGTCGCTAGGCTCAAGAATATTGGCCAAAGTACACCAAACCGCTTTCCAGTACAGCCCTTTGTTGCGACTTTCAGTTCCTTTCTCTCGTTCATAGCGAAGATGCTCACCCCAGAAGCGTTCTAGGCCGTAAGCAACCGCCATTCTCATCTTGTGAGATTCATTCAGGACATTTTTTTGATCTCTGTAATCTAAGACTAGATTCTGAGCAGCATGATCTAAGTGATAGGGCTGCCAGCCAATAGCGGATTCCTGCGTATTAGGTTGAGTCATTTGGAGTCTTCCTGAGTCGATTGGAGCTATAGGAGCTAAGCAAGGTTGCTATTACTCTCTTTTAAGGTGACTTGTGTACGCCCAAAACCAACGGATTCAAGACCGCCGAAGTAAAGTTCTCTGCTCTTGTCAAAGCCAGCTACCTCAAAAAAGGTTTGTAGTTGAACTGACTCTTGCTGAAAAGTCTTACGGGATGCCAATGGAAAGGTCATTATTGTGCCTTCTGGCAACGCCTCTACATCGAAGAAAGCGCCCTTCTTAGATCGCTTTTGTTCAGTTTCTAGCGAAACTCGACTTTGACGATAGAGCGCCATATCGTGAATCATTGAAATATCTGTGTCATCAACCACTAGCAACAGATAAGCATCATGATCAGACACAAAATTCGGAATGTAGTGTTTCAAGTTTTCGTCTTTATCACCTAATTTTAGGAAACCTAAATTGAAGAAAAGTTTCTCACCAGACTTCTTACCGTAGTAGCTATAAGGTTTGAACGTGGGTGTCTGCATGTTGGCTGTAGCTAGCTTGTGATAGCGCTTGAGTAAAGCAGGACAAGATACTCTGACAACAGGCTGATTGGGGCAATAAACTGGCATCCAGAGGATTGAGGCGTATTCGAACTTCATGATGCCTTCAGTGGTGCTATTGGGTTCTCCTGTCTTAGCTTCAGCTCCATACCAACGTTCAAAGTCTTTTTCCTGCTGTCGCATATCGGCTCTGAAGCGACCGCGAATGGAGCTACCGGGGATGATGCCAGTCTGGGTAAACTGGTCGCGAAAAATCAGATTCAAGTTGCCAGTTTCTTCTCCAGCGCTAGCGCCCACATGAAGGGGAGCCAACGTTTCAATGATGCCGTAGGCTTTGTGATACATAGTTTTCAGTCAGTTAAAGAGGGATAGTTAGCTATCGACAGAGAACTGAATTTAGGCGATCGCACTGGGTAAGGGCAAAGCAAGTCCACAGCCCCAGCGACTCATATAGGGGCCTTCTTTGGGAAACCACTGAGCAGGCCAGTGGTGCCAGGGTTGATCTAAGGGATCTTTGAAGACATAAACGCTTCCGGCAGGCACTGCATAACGCCCTCGTGACAGCAGCTTGGGCTGATGAGGCTGATGAATATCCTGCCCTTGATCACCTTTACGGTTACCTAAGCGGTAGCGAAAAGGAATTGGCTTTGCTGTCAAGATAGACTCTTTCACCTCAGCAGCGGCGTTATCCTGGTGGGTTACCAAATCTCGCCACGCCTCTGGATAGCGCTGAGAAAGACGATTTGAACCCCAAACAGACGGGGTAATTGTGGCAAAGGCACGGCCTAACGATTTGGGCGATAGTCGATCGCGGCGGATATGGTCTTGGAGGCAATGGCAAGTTATCTCAACCATATGTCCCTCACCACCGAAGCGATACCAACCAAGCGGCAACTTTTGATTAGACAAATAGACGAGACAGTAATCAGCATCAAGCTGAACCGCATTTTCTAAAAACAAGCTGCCTTGGTTGGATTCATCGGATGCAAGTTCGGCTCGGCCTGCAGCAACCCGACGTTGGTCAAGCTCTAGCCGGGGGTGAAGATGTGGTACAAACTTCCACGGCTTGTCTTTGCTGCTACCGCTCACTTGCTGGGGACAAGAATTGTTCCAGTCTTTGAGAGATAGCCAGGTGCCTGATTCAAATTTTCCGGTGGGAATTTTGCCATTGCGATCGCGCCAGCTCAAGCGTCCATCTTTTTCTTGCCAGGTTAGGCGGTTGCTAGCGGTGTTTTCCCCTCTTTTAACTAAATAAGTCATGGGTGTGGGCACATAAAAATCCTGATTTTCGTTGGCATCAATGGTTGTAGTCTTCGCCCAAAACGGCCCCGCTAGTTGCAAGGATTGAACATCCTGATTACCGTAGTGAGCGGCAAAAATACCCGATACCGTAGCCGCAGCAGGGGGAAAGCTGTCCCCGGCTCGTCCGACTAGGTTTTCTGGAGACAGAAAGGGGCCAGCACTGCCATAGAGGAATCCCAGGGGGTGAATGGCAATAAGAATTGCCTGCTAGTAGCCACCAGGGGCAAGTCCACTCTAGGTGTTTGCCATCGTTAAAGAGAATGCGACAGGCAATGCGATCGCGTCCAGTTCGCTTGGCAGCTTGTTCGGCCTTTCGGCAATGTTGCAACACATCGCGTTGCGGTACGTTGGGGGCAGCCCAAACAAAGCCGACGCTGACGGTAATTGGCTCGTGAGTTTGGCTCCAAATTTCAGATTTAAAGCCCGCAAAAAAATCCTGGATGCACGCCAAGGGAGTCATCTCTGGCAAAGGGGGATTGCGATAAAGCACGCCGAGAAAGTCGTCACCTCCGGCGTAAATAATGCGTCCACTTTTCTGGGTTAAACCCTTACCGAGGTCAACCTGAGGCAGATGAGTTTTGAGATTCACCCCCCAGTTACGCATATTTTCACTAAAGCGGTGTAAGACATCATCAGGTTGATTAAACAAAAAGTCACCCGCGCGATCGCCGTCTCCTTGAAACCATCCTGTCCAGCGTTTGGCCTCTTCTCGGTCGGCTTCTTCTAAAGTCTCCTCAGATTCACCAGAATTTGAGGGGTTGCGATTCAGCAGGCGATTGAGGTCTTTGAAACTAAGCGGAGTTTCAAACTTTAAGCGTTTGGGCTGAGTTGAATCTTCTCTATAATTGACGACTTGCTCATAGGTCACCAGTCGTTTCACTAGCTCTGGAATGCTGAGGAACTCGCGCGTCGTAATCGACGCTTCTCCTAGCTGTTTCATTAACTGCCCATAGAACTCTCTCACCTCGGCGTCTTCCACAGCTTGCGGGCGAGAATTGTCCAGTTAACTCCTGTCCAAGCACGGGCAAATTTAGATTCGTTCAGCGCTTCTTTAGCAGCATCCCCGGTTTCGCCTATACCTATAGCCCAGAAAAATTCCCAAGTGTGATCGATCCACGCTTGCCAAGAACGATGCCAGTAGCCGTACTCCCAACACTTGCCATTGGCCTGCTTGGGGATTTTGGCTTGAATCCAATTTTGGCAAGTCAAGACAATATCCCGCCAAGCCTGCTTAAAGGCTTGAGCCGCTTGCTGACGCGGAAATTCACCTCGAATTAAAATCTGGTTGGGCACCCCCTGGGTCACTGATATCAGCGCGGGTGAGACAATCGGATCTTCTGGCCAGTGCAGATCTTCAATCGCGATCTGAGGCTTTAAGTGATGACGAGCTGCATTACAGACCCGTTCTGACAAATAGGAAAGAATAAACGAGCTGCCATAGAGGTCACGCAGTTTGCGGGATTTTTCGATAAAGCCTTGCACGGGGGCAAAGGTAATGGCGGTATAAACGGAAGCAGTCATAGGCTCACCGAGATGGCGCAAAATCTAAGTTGCTCATACCTTAGCAAGCTACTGGAAGCAGGGTCTTCCAGTAGCGAGTTTAATGGTGGTAGCTAGTTGAGGTAGAGTCGGCTGTCAAAGTTCAACCTAATATAGGAGCCGGGTTGCAAATTAACAGCAGAACTTAAGTAATTCTTCGCCTCAGCAGAAAAAATCTTTATCTACCTGCAAGAACTTGCCATGAACCGCAACCGTATCATTGAAGCGATCTCTGACCCGACTAAGAATTTCATTGCCTTTTTTCTAGTAGGGACACTGGTGTTCACTATCGTCTCAGACGGAGTCTCTACCCTTTTCTGGCAGCGGCTGAGTCCTTGGATGGTAGAGCGCTGGGGCATGGACCAAGCCACGTTTGACCTCTGGCTAACGCTAGCGTTGATGCTGGTGCTGCTAGGGCTGACCTATTTCACTAACCTGACTCGCTGGTTGCGATCGCGGCTGCCTTTTTTGGCAATCAAGGAGATTCAGCAGGTAAATGTCAAACCGCTAGAGCGTACTTACCGAGGGTTGATTGTAGCGATGAGCCCTAGCCACGCATCTCCTGCTAAAGTCGCGATTGAGTTTCACTGGCAGCAGGAAGAGGCAAGGCAGCTAAAGCACTGCTGGATTCTCTGCACTGAGAAGTCAATGCCCTACGCAGATCAGCTCGCCAGTGAATTGGCTTTAAAAGGAGTCACCCAAATCCTGAAGCTGCACTACGGTAACTATGAGATGGCGGATCCAGAGCATCCGGGTGAAAGGCTGAGCTTACTGATACCCGATGAGCTAGTGGATGACCCGAACTACATTCAGCGGCTGGTGAATGCTATCTATGCAGATGCGGCAGAATTCTCAGAACCTTTGGCTGATGCTGAGGTAATTGCTGACTATACCGGCGGCACGAAGGGCATTACGGCGGGGATACTGCTGGCCTGTAGCCGTCCGGAGCGGCCTTTGCAATACATCAGTCAGCTACATCAGCCGCCGAGGATCATGGCGGTGGATGTGTCTTATGAGATGAAGCCGATTAAGCAAGGGCGGCGGCGTAGGAGACGCTAATCCCCCTCTCCCTAAATCCCTCTCCCACACTTGGGAGAGGGACTTGAGGAAGTTAGAGGACAAAGCCACTAGAGCTTTGAAAGATCGCGTACATACTGATCAATCTTTAACAGTGTTTCGGATAGTCGTTCTTCTACTTCGCTGGTCGAAAAACGCAGGAATACTAAATCTAATTCCTCCAATAGCGCTTGCCGTTCTCGATCACGATCGCGCTGAAGGGCATGAACCGGGCCATCAATTTCAATGACTAACCGTGACTGAGGTACATAGAAATCAACGACAAAGGAGCCAATTGGTTGCTGTCGCCGCACTTTGTAGCCTCTTTGTTTTCGCCGTAGACAGTGCCATAAAGTTTTCTCGGTAGGTGTTTGTGTTCGTCGTAGGTTTCTGGCCACACCTACCATCTTGTGCCGCATGGCAGCTGGGACATGCCATTTTTCTGGGGTTTGGTGAGCACCCATATGCTTTCTGTTGAACGATGACCATTTTCTGAAGGTGCCCCTGCTTTCAACTTCGCTCCCAAAAAGACAAACATCAGAATTGCTCCCCCTTCCTCCCAGTTTGGGAGGAAGGGGCTAGGAGATGGAGGGCGATCCCCCTTCCTTCAATTTTGGGAGAACAGGGATTTAGGGAGAGGGGGAAGACTTTGAAGTGTAGGAGTTTAATCGTGCCGTCCCTAAGAGATCGCTTTCTAGAACCGATCAACTTCGAGCTGGCTTGGGATAAAGTCGCGACGAATCAGGGCTGTGCTGGGGTTGATGGTGAGACGATTGCTGATTTTGGTCGCCGTAAGCAAAAGGCATTGTCGAGTTTGAGGCGGGCAGTGGCTACTGGAAAATATCGGCCAATGCCACTGCGACAGCTCTTTGTGCCGAAGAAAACGGCAGGCTGGCGCGAACTAGGGGTGCCCACTGTAAGAGATCGCATTGTCCAGCAGGCGCTGCTACAGGTACTCTATCCAGTGATGGAAGCTGAGTTTGAACCAGCCAGTTTTGCCTACCGTCCAGGGCGATCGCACTTGATGGCGGTAGAGCAGGTGGCTTACTGGGGCAGGCGCGGCTATGACTGGGTGCTGGATGCGGACATTGTGAAATATTTCAATAACATTCAGCACCTGCGTTTGCTCTCGGAGGTGAAGGAGCGTATCGACCAGCCCTGGCTGCTGAAGCTACTCGAAGGGTGGATCACTGCTGGGACACTGACTAAAGACGGTATTTTGCTGCCGATTTGCGGGGTACCTCAAGGGGCGGTGGTTTCACCGCTGTTGGCGAATGTGTATCTGGACGATTTTGACGAGTTGCTGACGGCGCAGGGCTGGAAGCTGGTGCGCTATGCAGATGATTTTGTGGTGCTGGGGCGCAGTCGGCAACGGATCTTAGAAGGGCAGGCAATGGTGGCGCAGTTGTTGGGGCTAATGGACTTGCAGCTCCACCCTGACAAAACCCGAATTACATCGTTTGATCAGGGGTTTCGGTTTCTGGGTCATGCTTTTGCGGGGGATGTGGTGGTGCCGCTGTCGCCTGTGCCAGCGAGAGAT
Source organism: Almyronema sp. (assembly GCF_052168255.1). Classification (NCBI taxonomy): domain Bacteria; kingdom Bacillati; phylum Cyanobacteriota; class Cyanophyceae; order Nodosilineales; family Nodosilineaceae; genus Almyronema; species Almyronema sp. The sequence goes on from NZ_JBQLZL010000024.1 coordinate 19,205, forward strand.
CGTATTCCTAAAGGGGCAAAGTCCAGCACGGAGATGAAGCTAGTCTATAGCGACTCGGGGGCAGAAACCTCAGCGATGCAGCAGGCATTAGTGGCTGCGCTGAAGCAGACGCAGCAGCCGATTCCACCGCCGTTGTTTGTGGTGCTGGGTTATCAGGTGCGGGCGGATAGCGCAGTGGAGATTGAGTCGAAAGAACTGGAATGGAGAAATGGCATGTCGAGTTTGTATGTAGTGGAGCAGGGGACTTATTTACAAAAAGAACAGGGACGCTTTGTGCTGAAAGCACCTAAGGATGAACCGCTAGAGATTCCGATTCGAGAGGTGGAGCGGATTTTGGTGTTTGGTAATGTGCAGCTCAGCACAGCGGTGATTAGTCACTGTTTGCAATTGCAGATTCCAGTGATCTTTTTGAGTCAGTTGGGGGAGTATAAGGGGCATCTGTGGAGTGCGGAGACGACAGATCTGATTGTGGAGGCGCGGCAGTTTGAGCGACAGCAGGATGAAGCTTTTCGGATAGAGACGGCGCGGGCGGTTGTCTATGGCAAGCTGTGGAACTCGAAGATCTTTTTGCTGCGGCAAAACCGCAAGCGGCAGTTGCCTGCTGTGACGGCGGCGATAGAGCGGCTGGCTCAGGCGATGGAGACGGTGGCAAACCTAGAGCAAGGGCTGACGCTGGAGCAGGTGCGGGGCTATGAGGGCATTGGCGCGACGCAATATTTTCAGTCATTTAAGCCGCTGATTACTAATCCGGGGTTTGAGTGGTTGGGGCGAAATTTTCATCCGCCGACAGATCCGGTGAATTCGCTGCTGAGTTTTGGCTATACGCTGCTGTTTAACAATGTGTTTAGCTTGCTGCTGGCGGAGGGGCTAAATCCTTATTTGGGCAATTTGCACGGGGCGGAGCGGCAGCAGGCTTATTTGGCGTTTGATTTGATGGAGGAGTTTAGGTCGCCAGTGGTGGATTCGCTGGTGATGCAGTTGGTGAATAAGAAAACGATTCGCCCGACTGACTTCTCTTGGCCCAAGAAAAATCAAGGCGTGTATCTGACTGGATCTGCTAGACGCATTTTCTTGAAGCGTTTTGAGCAGCGGATTACAGAAAATGTGACGCATCCTGATGTGAAAGAGTCGGTGACTTATCGGCGGGTCATTCAGCTACAGATACAGGGTTATAAGAAGGCTGTGCTAGGAAATTACCCTTATGAGGCGTTTCGACGGACTAACTGATGCTTGTTTTGGTGGTTTACGATATTCCGGATGATAAACGCCGTACTAAGCTGGCTACTTTTTTAGAAGGCTATGGACGGCGGGTGCAATATTCGGTTTTTGAGTGTTTTATGAGTC
>NZ_JBQLZL010000025.1:0-32097 GCF_052168255.1 Almyronema sp.
ACTGAACGAAAAAACGAGCAAGCTTAGCCAAGGCGTTTTAAGATCACGACATTTTTGTCTACAACCTTTTCAAACGATGACCCAACCTCTACACCTAGCCGTCAACGGTACGCTAATGCGTGGCTTAGCCCTCAACGACAACCTCCTTGCCGCTGGTGCCACGTTTGTACGAGAAGCTAAAACCGAACCAGCCTACCGGCTTTGGTCTATTGGCGATCGCCACCCAGCTATGCAGCGCGTTCGAGCAGGCGGCGTTGCGATCGCCGTTGAAATCTGGGCCATCCCCCCCGCTGGACTCGGCCAAATCTTGCTGCAAGAACCACCCGGCTTAGCTATCGGCAAAGTCAAACTAGACACTGGCGAAATCGTGCTAGGCGTCATCGGTGAAGCGATCGCCTGCCAAGACCAAACCGAAATCACCCAGTTTGGCGGCTGGCGAGCTTATATTGACTCGCTTCAAGCTATCTCCGGCGTTAAAGACCCGGTAAGCTAAAAAAAACTGCTAGTTAAGCCGATGACTCAACCCAACCCCGATTTTATGCAAGCCGCGATCGATCTGTCGCTTGAAAGCATTCGCACCACCCACGGAGGGCCTTACGGTGCAGTCGTCGTTAAAGACGGCGAAATTATTGGTCGGGGGATGAACCAGGTGGCTCCGCTCAACGACCCCACCGCCCACGCCGAAATGCTTGCCATTCGAGCCGCCTGCCAGCACCTACAAAACTGGCAGCTTCAAGGCTGTGAACTATACACCAGTTGCGAACCCTGCCCCATGTGTATGGCCACTATTTACTGGGCTAAGCTCGATCGCATTTACTACGCCAACTCCAAAGAAGACGCCAGCGAATATGGCTTCAACAGCGGCTTTATCTATCAAGAAATCGCGCTACCCATTTCTCAGCGATCGCTTCCGATGACCCAACTGATGCAAGACAAAGCCGTCGCCGCCTTCAAAGAATGGGCCAGCAAAACCGACAAACTCACCTACTAGCAGGTTTTTGGCACAGCCATCGCATAACAGATAACAGAATCTTGAGCCTGAAAGTGGTTTGCTAGACCTGTTTATGCAGTTTGCAAAGAGGCAATGCCATGAGTGGACTAGGGGGTCTAAATAAAACGCCCAATGGAGTAGTTTTGGGCATGGTGCAGCTCCAACTGCCCAACGTGGTCACGCCCGCTGACCTAGCCGCCCAAACTCAGCGCATTTGTGACCTCGTCGCCAAAGCCCGCCGCAACCTGCCAACGATGGATCTGGTGGTATTTCCAGAGTATTCGCTGCATGGCCTCTCAATGGATACCAACCCGGAAATTATGTGTCGCCTTGATGGGCCAGAAGTGGAGGCGTTTCGCCAAGCCTGCTGCGACCATCAGATTTGGGGTTGCTTTTCCATTATGGAATACAACCCCAACGGCAACCCTTACAACAGCGGTCTAATTATTGACGACAAAGGAGAACTCAAGCTCTATTACCGTAAGCTACATCCCTGGGTGCCAGTTGAACCCTGGGAACCAGGTAACTTAGGCATTCCGGTTTGCGAAGGGCCAAACGGCAGCACAATCGCCCTAATTATTTGCCATGACGGCATGTTCCCAGAAATGGCTCGCGAGTGTGCCTATAAGGGAGCCGAAATTATGATTCGCACTGCGGGTTATACCGCCCCAATTCGTCATTCCTGGCAAATTACCAATCAAGCCAACGCCTTTTGCAACCTGATGGTCACGGCCTCTGTCTGCATGTGCGGCACCGATGGCACCTTCGACTCTATGGGAGAAGGCATGATCGTTAACTTTGATGGCACCCCCTTAGCAACGGGTAGCCACCGCCCTGACGAAATTATCACCGCCGAAGTCCGCCCCGACTTAGTCCGCGAAGCCCGCCAGCACTGGAGCGTTGAAAACAATATTTATCAGTTTGGTCATCGCGGCTATGTAGCCGTCAAAGGCGGCGCTCAGGATTGTCCGTATACCTACATGCAAGATTTGGTTAACGGCAGCTACCGCCTCCCCTGGGAAGACGAGGTAATTTATACAGACGGCACCTCCTGTGGCTTTCCAGCCCCAACCCGCGAGTATCAAGGCGAAGAGTTACCCTCAGAACCTGCCGAGATCTTATAAAACGCTCCACCCAGTTAGCATTGGGCATTTGGGATAAGGTGGCGGTTAAAACCGCAGCCCCCGCTACTTTTGAGAGGCTATGCCAAGTGCCTGCCCCTAGAAAGGCCGAGGTTGGGTTTGAACCCCTCAATTCTTAAACTTGGCTAATTTGGTTCATCGGTAACTCTTTAAAGCTCTTACCAGGTGGTAAGCATTCTCTATACGGTACTACTTAGCTGTAACTCAATGGGATGCTACGTTGACGCTGAACCCTATCCTTATCCTTACAACGGCGATTTGCGACCCACCAATACTGCTCTCATCATCATTGACATGCAGACAGATTTTTGTGGAGAAGGCGGCTACGTAGACAAAATGGGCTATGACCTGTCGCTAACGCGATCGCCCATCGAACCGATTAAACAATTGCTAGCCGTCATGCGATCGCAGGGATATTTCATTATCCACACCCGCGAAGGCCACCGCCCCGACCTGAGCGATTTACCAGAAAACAAACGCTGGCGATCGCGCCGCATAGGTGCAGGCATCGGAGATTCTGGCCCCTGCGGCAAAATTTTGGTACGAGGTGAACCGGGGTGGGAAATCATCCCAGAACTAGCCCCGATCGCAGGCGAAGTAATTATCGACAAACCGGGCAAAGGCTCTTTTTATGCCACTGACCTAGACTTAATTCTCAGTCGCCAAGGCATTCAAAATCTAATTCTCACAGGCATCACCACCGACGTCTGTGTCCACACCACCATGAGAGACGCCAACGATCGCGGCTACGAGTGCCTGCTGCTTTCCGACTGCACCGCAGCCACCGACTACAGCAACCATCTCGCCGCCCTCAGCATGATCAAAATGCAAGGCGGCGTTTTCGGCGCAGTCTCAAACTCCAAAGCCCTCCTCACCACACTCAGCCCCGAAAAAACGTAACGCCCCCCACCCAAGCAAACCCTCCCCCCTTCTCCCCTTCCCCACCTCTCCCCCTTCCCCACCTCCCCCATGAAAACCGCCACCCTCCCCACCCAAACCCAAACCCAAGCGCCGCCAGAACTTCAAGTCATCAACATGACCAAACGCTTTGGTAGCCTTGTGGCTCTAGACAACGTCTCCATGACGCTTCGCCCCGGCACCGTCCATGCCCTCCTCGGCGAAAACGGCGCAGGCAAAAGCACCTTAGTCAAATGCATCATGGGGTTTTATGCCCCCACCGCTGGCAAAATTCTCGTCGATCAGCAAGAACATACGATCAAAAGCCCCAAACAAGCGCATGAATTTGGCATTGGCATGGTCTATCAGCACTTCACCTCAGTGCCTGCCATGACCGTTGCCGAAAATTTGGTCTTGTCTCGCTACAACACCACCAACTTGATCAACTGGAAAGCTGAATATGACGAATTAAACGCCTTTATGGCTAGCTCTCCTTTTCGGGTTGATCTCGACACACCAGTAGGGCAGTTAGCCGCTGGTCAAAAGCAAAAGCTAGAAATTCTTAAGCAGCTCTATCTCAAAAGCCGCATTCTCATTCTGGATGAACCTACCTCCGTGTTGACGCCGGGTGAAGCCGATGAAGTTTTAGGACTGATTCGCCAAGAGGTGAAATTGGGACACCTCAGCGTTTTGCTCATTACGCACAAATTTCGAGAAGTGACCGCCTTTACCGACGAAGTGACGGTGCTGCGCAAAGGTCAGCTAGCCGGAAGCGGGCAGGTAAAACAGCTTTCTATTGCCGATATGGCTCAAATGATGCTGGGGGAAGAACGGCAAACCAAGGCGATTGAGAAAAATACTCATGCTGACAGCCAGCCCGTACTGCAAGTGAAAAACTTGTGCGCCAATCGTGACAACGGTTTGCCAGCGATTCGGCAGATTAATCTGACCGTACAAAGTGGCGAGATTGTGGGGATTGCCGGGGTGTCTGGCAATGGCCAGCGAGAGCTAGTTGAAGTGTTAGCAGGACAGCGATCGCCCACTGCCGGACAAGTCTCAGTCAACGGCGAACCCTATAGCGCTACGCGGGTTGAAATGGATCGTCATTGCGTCTTTGCTTTGCCAGAAGAACCCCTGCGCAATGCCTGCGTACCGCACATGAGCGTGGCCGAAAATATGGCTTTGCGTACGTTTGACAAAGCGCCTCAGTCACGCTGGAGTCTGTTTTTGGTGCTGAAGCAAATCCGCAGCATGGCTGAAGGGCTGATTCAAGCGTTTTCAGTTAAAACGCCTTCGCCAGATGTGCCTGTGAGTAATCTTTCTGGCGGTAACGTGCAGCGGACGGTGCTAGCGCGAGAACTGTCTTCTGATCAAATCAACTTACTGATTGCGGCAAATCCCTGCTTTGGCCTGGATTTTTCAGCGGTTAATTTTATTCATGGTGAAATTGTCAATGCTCGTAACCGTGGAGTAGCGGTATTGCTGGTTAGCGAAGACTTAGACGAGCTTTTGAGTTTAGCCGATCGCGTGATTGTGATTAGCGAAGGTGAGTTTGTCTACGAAAGCGCGATCGCTGAAGCCGACTTAACCACCATTGGTCAAAAAATGGCTGGACATTAGCGCGATCGCTGATGTGTTCGAGAAACCCCCAGAGAAATCCTGCCCTTTTTGGGAGGCGGGTTGAGCCTAGCCCGTTCTAATCCGCCCTAGCCTGATGGCTGTAGCCCCAAGCATTGTCATCCTCAAATAGCTGCCAGCCCTAAGCTTTCTAATGCCCTTAGCCTTTAGCTATAGCCAATTATGCCTGCCATTACTGCCCATCCCTACGACTACGAACTGCCGACCGCAACGGGTCTAGCGTTGCTAATTATTGATATGCAGCGCGACTTTTTAGAACCGGGGGGCTTTGGCGCAGCCCTCGGCAACGATGTGCATCGATTACAGGCCATTGTGCCTACAATCAAAAAGCTGCAAGCGGCGTTTCGAGCTTTGCATTTGCCGATTTTTCAAACGGTTGAAGGCCATCAGCCAGATTTGAGTGATTGCCCGCCCTCGAAGCGCGATCGCGGTAAAGGTACGCTCAAAATTGGCGATTGCGGGCCGATGGGTCGCATTTTGGTTTTGGGCGAACCGGGGAACCGCATTATCGACGAGCTAGCGCCGCTACCCGACGAAACCGTAATTTCTAAACCGGGCAAAGGCGCTTTTTACCAAACTAACCTGGAATTTTTACTCAAGACTCACAACATCTCTCATCTGATTATTACTGGAGTAACGACCGAGGTTTGTGTACAAACAACCATGCGCGAAGCCAACGATCGCGGCTATGAGTGCCTGCTAGTAGAAGACGGGACTGAAAGTTACTTCCCCGAATTTAAGCAAGCCACCCTAGAGATGGTTTGCGCCCAAGGCGGTATTGTTGGCTGGTGTGCCAGGGCGCAGGCGGTATTAGCGGGCTTAAACAGCTTGCAGTTGGCTGAACGCTAGGCTTGGTCGCTCAGGCGCAACCTTTAATTAGCAACGCCTAAAATCAGTTCCCAGCGATTGAGCTGTCCTGTATTTAACGGCGAGTGATCGATCGCTTTTAGCAACCACTGCCCTGTCACCGACTGGTACAGCAAATTGGCTAAGGTCGGCGTCGTTGCTAGCGTGTAGGTTTGGTTCAACTGCCGCTGCCGTCCTAAAGTTCGCCCCTGCAATAAGACGGTCGTTCCCTCAGGGGAAATTAGCGTCAGGCTGATGTCGCCCAAAAACTCATGGGTCAGACTCAGGCGAATCTCAATATCTTGTAAACGACCGCGATCGCCAATGCTAATTCGACTGGTTGCCCCCTGCGGCTGATCATCTGGAATCGAGAGGGGCACAGGGTTGCTTTGTCGTAGGGTTTGCTGCAAACGACGAGAGGTATGCAAACGGCGCTGGGCTTCTTGGACGGCTCTGGCCGCGTTGACTTTGCCATAGCCAAACCAAAACGAATGGCCTTTGTCGTCATAGGTGCCATATCGCAAGCCCAACTGAGGATCGCTAGAGGTATCGACAATTTTGTCAGCCGTTTCTTGTAAAAGCCGACGAACTTCGTAAGCTTTGAGGTAAGGATTAACCGACAGCACCAGCGCAGCCACACCCGCGACTACGGGGCAAGCGCTAGAGGTTCCGCCAAAGCCCGTTGTATAGGCTCCGGTTGCATACCCAGCCGCATCGCTGCGATCGCTGGTAACCATCCCTAATCCTGGCAGCGCCGTTTGAATTTCTGGCCCGGTTGCAAGGGTGCCCAATCGGGGTAAGGCCATGCTGGGGGGGGCGTTGTTGCTAGGTGCTGCGATCGCAATATGTTGTCCCCAGTTGCTATAGGCCGCTTTGCGATTCAAGCTGGTAGAAGCCGCTACCGAAATGACATCGGGATGGACGGCAAAGCCACTCAGCCAGGTCGTTGCCCCTTTGACGGCATTTTTAGGCCAGCCTTGCTCATTGAGACTGCCGCTAACGGGGCGATTGGCGTTACCTGCTGAAAAAACAATCACGCAGCCTCTGCCGTAACGCCCTTGGGTGGCTGCTTTAGTAATGGCGTTGCGCTGCCGTAGCGACAGCGGAAAATAAATGGCGGCTGGCGACCAGCTCGCCGAAATCACTGCCGCTCCTTGTTCAATGGCCCAGTCAAACAATTGTTCAATCGACTCATCATCTAAAAAGCCCGTGGTTTGAATGGGCATAAAGGCACAGCCCGGTGCTACCCCAACCACGCCGATACCGTTTTCTTCTGCGATCGCCAGTCCGGCGACGGCTGTTCCGTGGTTTTCATCTTCACGCGTCGGCGTGGGTAAGGCGTCTTGCTGCTTCAGGTCTTGTGGGGCTACCAGTTTACCCACCCCCTGAAAGTCAGGATGATCCACATCAAACCCATCATCAGCCACGGCGATCACCACTGAGCGACTGCCGCGCGTGAGTTCCCAGGCTGACTCTGCCGCAATATGAGAGTTAGCGGCTAAACTCTGGCTACTGCCAGTATGAAAGAGATGCCACTGTCGCGCATATAACGGATCTTGAGGTCGATACAGCAGCTCTGTTTGAATAATAATGTTAGGCTCAGCCAGCAAAACCTGGGGCTGCTCAGCCAGACGGTTGGCAATTTTAACCGGGTTTTCGACGGCTGCCGACGTTAAGCGAAAGACAAAGGTGTTGGCAATGCCGTCAACGGCTTGTTGCTGTTGCAAACCATAGGCGATCGCGGCGGCTTCTATCACGGCTGGGCCAGCTTCAGGGGTAAACTGAATGGTCATTTCTGGCGCTAGATAGACCAGCGTTTGCGGGCTGGCTAGCAAACGGTAAACATGGCTAGCAAACTCAACGGCAGGCGATTGCCGTACCGTTGCCATCGCCGTTTCTAGCTGGCGAGGTAGCACTTGCCACTCCAGTAACCGACCCGAAGCGATCGTTCGCACCGCTTCAGGATTGATCTGAGCTTGCAAAGCCGCCTGTTCCGTCGCTGTGAGCGCGGCAGTTGTAAAGCGATCGCTCAGCTTAACCAGCAGCAGTTCTTCCCCTCCCCGCTGCAAAACCAGATCAACCTGCCTAGACATAATTTTCTGCCTGAAGGTATTCTAGGGAACTCAGTGGTTTATCCGTAAGTCTACAGGGATCTGGCAAGACTCCGCTAACCGTGGCTACTTCATCTAGCCCACAGCAACCCGTCAGACCGCTCAAGAGAAAAGATCAATTCGTTCAGCAAACATGTTTGAATGAACTAATGCGTTCTCTGACTCAACCGGGATCACAAGATATTGAGCAGAACGCGCTTGGTTTGTGATGTTGTGCATTAGCTTATCTGAAGAGTAGACCTGTCTTGCTGCTACCGAAACATAAGGTTACGTAATGACGAATTCCACTATGCTTTACCCCCATATGTTGATCAACAGACTGAGTTTTTGGGTTGCCCTGACGTTGGCGATCGCGCTACCCACCACTGCTCAGGCCCAAGATAACGCCGCTAGCTCAGGGAACAGCAACTCTCAAATTACAGAAGTTTTGCCCCAGTCCAGCATTTTGCTCAGCATTGAGTCTAGCGAACGGCTCATGCAAGAAGCTGAAGCGGCGATCGCTGTTCAAGACTACCCCACCGCGATCGCCAAACTGCAAGAAGTGCGCCAGCTTTTAGGGCAGCTTTCGGGTTTTTACCGCGATTTATCCGAGCTATTTACAGGTATTGACAACCGTATTAGCGACAGCCACCGAGAAAAAGCCTTAGCCACTGCTCAGATGCGGGATGAGGCTACCTTTCAATTAGCGCTGGTTCATCGCGCCCAAAATCAGCCTGAATTAGCGGTACCCCTGCTGATTGAAATTGTGCGCAGTCAGCAACCTACTCGCAACCTGGGACAACGCGCCTATCAGCAACTCTTTGAGCTAGGCTTTGTCGATGCTCCCTATCCCCGAAATCAGGCTAGCGAATAAACGATATTCTGCTGGCAAGTTCGCTAAACTAGTCGGGTATAGGCTTATTCACTTTTGCGTATTTTCAGTTAATAAGGAGCAGGCATGATTAGCCCCGATCAGGTTGAATCAATGATCCAAACTGGGCTACCTGACGCACAGGTGAACGTGCAAGATCTCACAGGTGGCGGTGATCATTATCAGGTGACAGTGGTTTCGTCCGCTTTTGAAGGCCGCAGCCTGATTCAGCAGCACCAGCTAGTTTATCAAGCTCTGCAACAGGCTATGTCTTCTGAAGCGATTCATGCCCTTTCGCTCAAAACTTACACGCCTGCTGCTTGGACGACAGCCCACTAAAAGCATTTCGTTTTTATCTGACTCAAACTAAGCACCATGACTCCAGAACTCAAGGCTAAAATCGATACCCTGCTCGAACAGCACCCCATCGTTGTGTTTATGAAGGGGTCTAAACTCATGCCTCAGTGCGGCTTCTCTAACAATGTGGTTCAAATCCTCAACATGTTAGGCGCGCCCTACGAAACCGTTGATGTGCTAGAAGACTACGAGATTCGTCAGGGCATCAAAGAATATTCCAACTGGCCGACCATCCCTCAGGTTTATGTTAATGGCGAGTTTGTGGGCGGCTCAGATATCATGATCGAGCTTTACCAGAACGGTCAACTGCAAGAAATGGTTGAAGTCGCGATCGCGTCTTAAAGCTGCCGCTGGCTCAAAGCTTTGGCTGAGTAAATGCGTTCAGGGGTCTGGCAATTTACCAGACCCCTGAACAAGTTATTGGTGTCGATCTAGGATCATGTTTTGGGCGATCGCCAAGCTGGGATCTGCCTCAGAAGATGTTTGAAAAGTCTTATTTTTTGTAGCAAAAGTGGAGATCCCCCTAAAGCTCCCTTAAAAAGGGGGACTTTTAACCACAACATCTACCCGCTAGTAGGTTTGCCGTAGGTACAGAGACGCTTAGTAGTAGTCAGGCTCAGATTCTGGAATGGCAAAGTTAGAGGTGTCGTGCAAAAAGCGAATGACATCTTCCTCTAAGCGATGGACTAAATAAGGCTCTAAAGCATCGGCATGGCGAAGAGCCGCTAGATAACCATCGATAAAAAGACGCAACTCATCTCGGTTTCGATAGCCTCGATTCCACTGCTCGACCAAGGCGTCGGTCATGCGTTGGTAATAGCGAATTGCGCGGGCGTCTTGAAGCATGGTGAGGGGGGTTAAGCAACGCTGCTAGTCCAGTCAGAGGCAATGGCAACTGCTGGCCAGAGAAATTTAGAAAAAATACTGAATTAGTAGAACTATAACGGAAACTGTTTGATTCTTTCAGTTTGTTTCTTTGTGTATATTTATTACCATTTTATCAGCTTAGTCAAAAAAGCCGGGGCGCATATTTAAACAGATTCACAGTCCCGCCAGGGCTGATTCGGTGGGGCGTAACGGCAGTTACAAAATCATGACAACCGCTTTGATAGGCTAGGTGCCAGATACGAGAGCTGTTTTACGGAACCAAGTAGGGCTGGTGGGTTCAATTTGCATTCAAATTGTTGAAGGAAATCCTCATTTGCGATCGCTGCTGGGCTGGCACCTCCAGCAGGCTGGCTACTGGGTTGTGCAGTCGGCAGATATCGCAAGAGGGCGCGATGCTTTTCAAAACCGCTGTCCTGATTTGGTGATTTTGGACTCAGAACTACCAGATGGGGACGGGATCGAACTTTGTCGCTGGATGCAGCATCAAAGGCAGGTTTTGATTTTAATGCTGTCTGCTCGGACTACCGAATCTGATGTTGTCACTGGCTTAAAGGCTGGCGCTGACGATTATTTGTCTAAGCCCTTTGGTATGCAAGAGTTTTTGGCGCGGGTCGAAGCCCTGACTCGCCGCAGTCAAAAAGCGATCGCTCCGGCTTCCCTTAGCTATGGCGACCTTTATATTGATCTGGTGCAGCGGCGCGTGCGCTACAAAGAAGAATTTATTGACTTAACTCCTCAAGAGTTTAGTTTGCTCTACGTGCTGACCCAGGCAGCGGGTGCGCCGCTTAGCCGCTCTGATCTGCTGAAACGGGCTTGGCCAGATGCCATTGACAACCCGCGCACGGTAGACACCCACGTCCTTTCTCTGCGCAAAAAAATCGAAATTGATCCTCGCCAACCCAATATTATTCAAACCGTTCGCAATGTCGGCTATCGATTTAACATTGAACGGATCAGTAAAGAAGCCCAGTCTAGCCGCCACGGCTTGGGGATGAATTCGCCGTCACCTGCTGTCGTCTCTGCCTCTGTCGTGCATCAGCATTAGGGTTCGGTTTGCCACGCTTGCGCCTCTTGCTGCTCAGTTTGCAGAATGGCTTGATGGAGTTGTGTCCAATCAATCGAGCCTTGTGGCAAGTCTTGAACAAGCCTGCCCTGCTGTAAGTACAGCACTCGACTACAGGTATTTTGCAGCAAATTGAGCTGGTGATTGGCCATTAAAATCGTCACCTGCTTTTCTTCAGCCAGCGATTTGAGCAGTTCCATCAGGCGAGTACCGTTACCCGCATCTAAAGCAGAGGTGGGTTCATCTAGCAGCAATACCTGAGGCTCTAGCAAAAGCGCTCGCGCTAAAGCTACTCGCTGACGCTGACCTACTGATAACGCTAGCTCAGTGCGCGGTAGCCAAGACTGTGGAATTTGCAAACGCTCTAACCAAGTCTGAATGTGGCTTTCGGCCTGCGATCGCTCAACATTGCGTAATTGCAGAGGATACTGCAGAGCCGCTTCTACGGTCATATCTAACAGCTTTGGCTCTTGCGCCAGCAACACAATCTGACGCCGTAGCGGCACTACCGGAAGCTGCCGTAAGTCTTGTCCGGCAAAGTAGATACAGCCTTGGCTGGGATCGCTTAGACGGTTGATCAGGCGCAATAGCGAAGTTTTCCCTGCTCCGGATGGCCCTACTAAACCAACAAACTCTCCGGCGGCAATGCTGAAGCTCAGGTCTTGCAAAATCTGCGCGTTACCTACTGTCGCCTGCAAACTCACCTGTTCAAATCGTAGCTGGGTCAAGGTCGCACGCTCCAACTGATTTCAGCATTAACCTCTCTCTTATTTTGAAAGACTCCTGCTCCTGGGTTTAATCCGCCAACAAGTCTATCATTCTCTTTCTCACAAGTGTTTCTATGAAACGGTTTGAACCAACCCAGTTGAGTAACTATGAGGCCAGACTTGTGGTAGCTAAATGCTTTACGCTGAGCATAAAAGCGCCCCTAAGCGAATGACTTAACCATGCTGCAAGCCATTTTGTTCGATCTAGACGGTACCTTAGCCGATACTGACCCCATTCACTTTCGCATCTGGCAGCAGCTTCTGCGATCGCATCAAATAGAAATTGACGCTACAAGCTATCAGCAACACATTAGCGGTCGCCTCAACGCCGATATTATGGCAGATCTGCTGCCGCATCTGGCAGCCGAGGCGCAAGTACAATTTGCCGTTGATAAAGAAGCTCGCTTTCGAGAACTCGCGGTTAATGAACTGCGGCCACTGGCTGGACTGCTGCCGCTGCTAGCCTGGATTGAGCAGCAAGGGCTAAAGACAGCGGTGGTGACCAACGCCCCGCGCCAGAATGCGGCTTTCATGCTGGAAACGCTTAACCTGACCCAGCGGTTTAGAACGGTCATTCTGGCAGGCGAACTGCCGAAAGGCAAGCCCGACCCGTTGCCTTATCAAGAGGCGATGCGGCAGTTACAGGTACAGCCAGCTCAAACCCTGGCTTTTGAAGATTCGCCGTCAGGGCTGCGCTCAGCCGTAGCCGCCCAGGTGACAACGGTAGGCATGGCAACCACCCATACGCCTGAGTCGCTCTATGCGCTGGGGGCAGATTTGGTCGTTACTGACTTTACTGATGAACGGCTAAAACAGTTCGGCTTGCTAACAGCAGCTCAATAGTTTGCGGGTGAATTGCCAGCGCTAGGTTGCACCCCTCACAAGGTTTAGCACCCGCGCTGAGTTCTATTGTTAGCCACGAAGCAAAAACCCAGCCAGAAGGCTATTGAAACAAAAAACCCGAAATCACCAAAGGAATCAGCAAGGCCAAAAAGATCACGAAGACGACGGTTCCAGCATCTACCGTGATCAAGTTGGGATCGGCTGAGTCCCCCTCTGGTGAACTCTCCGGCTTGTTTGATTGAGGATCTTCCGGCATGAGTGAGTACTCAACTAGCAACTGGCAGTTTTTGTTCCTTTACCCATCTCTAGCGCATCTCCTAGCTGATGTCCATCATGATAAGCAGCTAGCAGCACTTCACTGGTTTTGCCCCAGGCAATTCGACCGGAGCGATCAATGCCAATAGCACCAAACTCTCGCTGATTTCGATCGGCTTCCGCAAAGGATTTGTCGAAGGCTTGGGATAAAGCCATGCCATCGGTGACTCGTACCACAATCCGAGCAGCCAAGCACTCATCGATAATATCTTCTCCAATGCCTGTGCAGCTAATCCCAGCATCGGCAGTGGCATAATTGCCAGCCGGCATGGCAGAATCGCTGACGCGTCCGATACGCTCTAGCCCTTTGCCCCCGGTTGAAGTGCCTGCGGCAATGCGTCCTTGGCTGTCTAGCGCTACTACTCCAATGGTGCCCCGTCGAGCACTGCTATTGGCCAGGGCACTTTCGGCTACAACACCAGCCATTTCGTGTTTAAAGCCTTCAGAGCGCTCCCGTAGCCATTCTTGTAGACGCAGCTCAGTTAGCGGATCGTAAAGAGGGGTGCCTAGCTCTCGCATTAAGTCGGCTGAACCGTAGTCAGACAACACGCGATCGTGAGAGGTTTGCAAATATTCGGCTAAGTCAATCGGGTGCTGCAACCGTGAGGCGTTGATTACACCGCTAAAGCGCTGAGCCGCCCCATCCATTAGCGAAGCACTCATGCGGATTTGGCCGTCAGACTGTAGAACTGACCCTGTACCCGCATTAAAGCGAGGGTTGTCTTCTAACAAACGGCACCCCAAAACCACTGCTGATTTAGCCTCTGCACCAGCGGCTAGTTTTTGGTAAACCGCTTCTACAATTTGATGCAGCTCATGCCGAACGGCGATCAGGCTCTCTTGTGACTTGATTTTGCTTCCAGCCCCACCATGTATGATCAGCTTTGGTTCGATCCCGCCTGTCATATAACTCGCTCCTTGGAGTAACCCTACGTTTGTTGCACAATCTTTACATTCTAAAGCAGATAAGTAAGGAGCCTAATTTTTTGTAGAGGGTGTTATCGCCTTAGCGTTAACACCCTCAAGCGCAGAGAAGGTCAGGCAGCTCTTGACTTTCTGACGACAGCATTGCTCAACTGTGGCTACAAACTTGTGGCTACAGACCGAAGGCGCAACTTACGCTTAGTTTTAGTGCGTTATGCAGTGCAACTTTACAGAGATTCTGACATTTCATCGGTAGTCAATGCTTCAATTAGCAGATCAACCTGCTGTTGCTTTTGCGCTAAAAAGCGTTTGCACTGCTGCAATTGTTCAGCCGCTTGGGTAAATTGCTCAAGGGTGGCGGCTAGGGAGAGTTCTCCTGCTTCAATTTGCTGAATTGTGGCTTCAATTTCAGCGACGGCTTGCTCGTATTGCCAGACATCTGCTGAACGATCGGTGGCTCGCGGCTTTTTCATGTATCTGTCTCCTGAGAAGAGTCTGTCTGAGAAAGGTGAGTGATTTGGGCGATCGCGCTTCCCTGGCCGAGTTGTAAAGTCACCCTATCGCCTACTTTTAGATCAGCAGTGGTGCGTACCAGCGCTCCGGAAGCTTGGCGGACGAGCGCATAGCCTCGCTGCAAAACCTGTTCAGGGTTGAGAGCGGCTAACTTTTGCGCCAAAGTCGCTTGGTGAGTTTGGGCTTGCTGAAGTCGCTGGGCGATCGCGGCGGTGAGGCGTTGCTGCTGCCACTGTTGGCGCTGTTGGTTTTGTTGCAGTTGACGTTCGATCGGGAGGCGCTGCAGTCGTTCGAGGTGGGTGGCGTACTGAACTTGGGCGATCGCCAGTTTGGTTTGCATGGCTTGGCTGAGGGCTACTGTGCGATCGCGATGCTGTGCCAGTAAATCGTTCAGGCTAGGAACCGCTTGGGCGGCAGCCGCAGTAGGCGTATGGGCGACCCAATCGGCCACCAAGTCGGCTAAAGATTCGTCGCGTTCGTGGCCGATGCCTGTAATCACCGGAATTGGGCAGGTGGCGATCGCTCGCACCACCCGCTCATCGTTAAAGCAAGCCAGATCCTCTGCTGAACCGCCGCCGCGCGCCAAAATAATCACTTCCGCCCGCCCCTCTTGGCCAAGCCGTGCTAGGGCGGTCGCGATCGCTGTTGGTGCGGCTGTGCCCTGTACCTGCGTTGGCGATAGCAACACTCGCAAGCCGGGATAGCGCTGGCGTAGCGTCCGCTGAATATCGCCCCAAGCAGCCGCCTGATCTGAAGTGACCACGCCCACAATTTGAGGATGCGGCGGTAAGGGACGCTTCCGCTCGGCGTCAAACAAGCCCTCTAGCTGCAAGCGATCGCGCAGTTGGCGGTAGCGCAAGGCGTTTAACCCCTCGCCCACCGGAATACTCTGCCAAACGACAAGCTGATAGCTTCCCCGTTGCGGGTAGAGGCGAATTTGCCCCAGCAGCGTTATCAGCGTGCCTGTCGTTGGCAGTTCTAGCAGCCGAGGCACCTGCGATCGCCAAATCACACAGCGCAACGTAGCGGTTGCCTGCGGGTCTTGCAGCGTAAAAAACAAACCACTCGCGTGGTGCCGCAAGTCAGATACTTCCCCCATCACCCAAATTTGTCTTAACTGGTAATCTTGCTCTAACAGCTCCTGAATGTAGTCTGTTAGGCCAGCCACGCTGAGGGGAGTCAGGGTACTGGGGATGTCGGTAAATGAAGTCATAATTCTGAGCAAATGACCTGAAGTAGCCCGCCGTTGACTTAATTAGTACATTTGTATGGTCTTTTGTGCAATACTCTCTACAATAAGTGAGAGATTTAAAAAAATTACCTTAGGATGGCGATAGCTGCGGGGCAAACCTGCCCCCGCTACAATTCGTTTCTGGCATTTTCTACTTACCGAGACAAGCATGGCTAAATCCTCAGCGGATAACTCCGACAAGCAAAAAGCTTTAGGCATGGTGCTCAATCAGATTGAGCGTAATTTTGGCAAAGGCACCATTATGCGGCTCGGTGACGCCAGCCGTATGCGCGTAGAAACGATTCCTACCGGGGCTTTAACGCTAGATCTCGCGCTTGGTGGGGGCTTGCCCAAAGGTCGGATCATTGAAATTTACGGCCCAGAAAGTTCTGGTAAAACAACGCTAGCGCTCCATGCGATCGCCGAAGTGCAAAAAACCGGAGGGATTGCCGCCTTTGTTGACGCCGAACATGCTTTAGATCCCTACTATGCTTCTGTTTTAGGCGTTGATATTGAAAATCTGCTGGTATCGCAGCCCGATACGGGCGAAGCCGCTCTGGAAATTGTCGATCAGCTCGTTCGTTCTTCGGCTATTGATTTGGTGGTGATTGATTCCGTTGCGGCTCTCGTTCCTCGCGCCGAAATTGAAGGCGAGATGGGGGATTCTCATATGGGTTTGCAAGCGCGTCTGATGAGCCAAGCGCTGCGAAAAATCACGGGCAACATTGGCAAATCGCAGTGTACGGTAATTTTTCTCAACCAGTTACGGCAAAAAATTGGCGTCGTCTACGGCAACCCCGAAACCACAACTGGCGGCAACGCCCTCAAATTTTATGCCTCGGTACGTTTAGATATTCGCCGTATTCAAACGCTGAAGAAAGGCAACGAAGAGTACGGTATTCGAGCCAAAGTCAAGGTGGCTAAAAACAAGGTAGCCCCCCCCTTCCGAATTGCTGAATTTGACGTCATTTTTGGGCAGGGTATTTCCCGACTGGGCTGTCTGATAGACCTGGCTGAACAGAATGATCTGATTGTTCGCAAAGGAGCTTGGTACAGCTACGAAGGCAACAATATCGGCCAAGGACGAGACAACGCCATTCAGTATTTGGCCGATAATCCAGACGTGGTCAGCACAATTGAACAAACCCTACGCCAGCAGTTTAGCCCCGCCCAGGTAGAAGCAGCCGATTCCTCCGAAACAGACGCTGAGGCGGATTAGGCTTTTCTAGCGGCTCCTCTTGAGAAACGGGCATTGCTTAAGCCTTGTTGAAAGTCTGAGCGGCTTTGAGCAGAAAGCCAGTAAGCTAAGCAGTCTGACACGCTTGAAAATCATTTTGCTGAACGATGTCACAGCCTGATAGCCTTTCACAAACGCCCGTACTTACGGCTGAATATATTGAAGCCTATGCCGAAGAAGATGCGATCGCAGGTCGGCCCAATCCTCGCTTTAAGCGCTCTACAATCTACTGCCACAAATACCTGACTGTGCGCGTGCAGCAGGTGGGCGAAGCGGCTCTGACAGACGCCGAGTGGGATCTGACGTTGTTTTAAGCCAAAGCGCGATCGCGGCTGCTAAAGCTACGTTATGGTAAAGCTAGTGATGGAGTGCGCTCTATGGCTTTGCATTTGCACCCCAAAGTTGAACAACGACTGCAGCAGATGCCCTGGGTGCTGTCGGTTATTGAGCATTTAGGCCAGCATCCTAACGTTCCCCTCACAGCAGACTATAGGCAAGTTGCAGCAGATAGCTACTATGCCGTTTGTGGCCGTCGAGTGACTTGCCTGCACGGTTTTTCGACCTTGCTTCAGCTTGATGTCCGCCGGATGTATGCTTCGGGGCTGCTGGAGTTAACGATTGAGGGCACTGAGTCAGAAGGTACTATCGTTGGCGCTATACTCAACCTCACCTGGTCGCTAGAGCCTCACACCTTTGTTCGGCGCGATCGCCGCCCAACCGCCTGTCAGGGTTGCCTCAACTATCACGGCAAAATCTACGGCGGCAACTTTTTGTGTTGTGCCATCCACCCGGCAGGGCCGCTATCTCAAACTTGTCAAGATTGGCAAGCCGCTTGAGCAGCAGCGCTCAGCCAAACCAAAAGGGAGCAGGAATTTCTGAAGAACGCTTTAAAAAACTGAGTAACGCTGGGGCAAAAGGAGCGATCGCGAAGCGAGAATAGCCAAAACGCTTGCTGATAATAGGCTTAGACAGCGCTTATAGACGGGGCAGCAGCCAGCTACGTAACTGCCCTTAAGTTAAATCACTGAGGCGGTGGCAGCAACCCCAAGTTCTTTAAGTTTGCAGCGAATTTATAAAACTGAAAATTATTTCAAGCTGAGATAAACTCAGCCAGCCAGCCCCTAGCGCCAGACTGGATCTAGCCACCCACTGACCTGTTTGACTCAGGCCAAAGATTTATAGCCGAGGGCAGCAGAAAAGCTTTTCTGCCAGCGGCTTAGCCGCTGAAGCGCCTCAAGGCGGTTGGCTAAAGCTATAGTCGCTTTACTCGTGAGAAATATAAATTTCATAGGGATAAAATTCGCCGTCCCAGTCGCCAATCCAAATGTGGTATCTTCCGGCTGGCCAGGTTCCCACAAATTCCGGCAGAAGCGTACCGTTAGAATCATCGACACACTTGGTTTCGCTAGTGCCCTGACGCCGCATAAACAGGGTAACGTCCCCTGGAGAAACCACGCTGACGCGCAAAGCGCTAAAGTCTGCCGTTAGCTCCAAAATGTGGTCAGGCGCATCATTGGTATTGACATAGCCACAATCATCCCGCCAAACCGTTCCGCCCGACTGCCCTTGACCGCGCACCGGATTGGGCATGAAGTTGGGCGATAGCTCAAAAGTTTCATAGTCGGCTTTGGCAGTTGTGGCTAAGCCCCAGCAGAACGTCACAACAGACAGGGGTAAGGCGATCGCCACCGCAACAGCTTTTGAGCGCATAGCTAACACTAAATGATTCTCAATCAGGTCATCTTTTGTCTTAACACGAAGCAAGTGCCGCTATCAGCGTCGTTACAAAAGCTTTATCGCTCAGCTACAAATTAAGAAACGTTAAGCAGTCCAGCAGGTATCGAACCAGATCCCAAAGCTCTTTGAACATTCCGCACCGTAGCGGCTCAGCTTTGCAGTAAAATGGCAGCTTGTGAAAACCCGTTGCTGAGCTATGCCTAAGGTTCTCGTCTCTGACCCAATCGATCAAGCTGGGCTTGATATTCTCTCTCAGGTAGCCCAGGTTGATGTCAAAACCAAGCTACCGTCCGAAGAACTCATCAAAATTATTTCTAATTACGACGCGCTTATGGTGCGCTCCGGTACCCGTGTCACCCAAGACGTGATTGATGCTGGCAAACAGCTCAAAATTATTGGCCGAGCAGGGGTGGGCGTTGACAATATTGACGTACCCGCCGCCACTCGCCGTGGCATTGTGGTGGTTAACTCACCCGAAGGAAACACCATTGCGGCGGCTGAACATGCGCTGGCGATGATGCTGTCGCTGTCACGCTATATTCCGGCTGCTGATCAGTCTGTTAAAGCGGGCAACTGGGATCGCAAACGCTTCTTGGGAGTTGAAGTCTATAAAAAGACGCTCGGTATTGTGGGGCTGGGTAAAATTGGCTCCCATGTGGCTACAGTGGCTCGGGCTTTGGGCATGAAGCTCCTGGCTTACGACCCGTTTATTTCAAGTGAGCGAGCGGAGCAAATTGGCTGTCGGCTGGTGGATCTTGATTTGCTGCTGCGAGAGGCTGATTATATTACCCTGCACTTGCCCAAAACACCCGAAACCACTCACCTGATCAACGCTGAATCGCTGGCGACGATGAAGCCTACTGCCCGAATTGTCAATTGTGCTCGAGGCGGCATTATCGATGAAGAAGCGCTAGCAACAGCGATTCGCTCAGGGCAAATTGCTGGGGCTGCTTTAGATGTGTACGAAAGCGAACCGCTAGGAACGTCGTCTCTGCGCGAACTCGACATGGCCGCTATTTTGACGCCGCACTTGGGCGCTTCTACTGAAGAAGCTCAGGTCAACGTGGCGATTGACGTTGCCGAGCAAATTCGCGACGTGCTGCTAGGACTCCCCGCCCGCTCAGCCGTCAACATTCCGGGGCTACGGCCTGATGTGCTTGAAAAACTGCGTCCTTACCTGCAACTGGCTGAAACGCTAGGTAATCTGGTAGGGCAGCTAGCGGGTGGCCGGGTAGAATCGCTCGATGTGCGCTTGCAGGGTGAACTGGCTCAAACTGACAACAGCCAGCCAGTAGTGGTCGCAGCCCTCAAGGGTTTGCTGTCACATGCGCTGCAAGAGCGAGTTAATTATGTCAACGCCAATATTGAGGCTAAAGAGCGGGGCATTCATGTGATTGAAACACGAGATGCCAACGTTCAAGACTACACCGGATCTTTACAGCTTTCGGCTAAGGGATCGCTAGGGGAGCATTCGGTGACGGGGGTTTTGCTCGGTGGCAGCGAAATTCGCGTGACTGACATTGATGATTTTCCCATCAATGTACCGCCGACGCCCTATATGTTGTTTACGCTGCACCGCGATATGCCAGGGATTATTGGCAAAATTGGCTCTTTGCTCGGTAGCTTTAACGTCAATATTGCCAGCATGCAGGTGGGACGCAAGATTGTGCGGGGGGATGCGGTGATGGTGCTGAGCATTGATGATCCGTTGCCGGAGGGTATTCTTTCTGAAATTACTAAAGTTCCGGGCATTCGCGATGCTTATACGGTGAGTCTTTAGAGCGATCGCCTAAGCTGATAACATCTGCACATGTCCCTCTGAGGCATTTTGGTTTTGGTCAATAGCTGGTGGGAAATTCAGGTTTTGTGTCATCCAGCCTTAGAAGATCTGGTCTACTGGCGGTTTGACACCTATGACGGACGCGGCACATCTAGTGAGCGCCGAGGCGGGCATCGTTTTATTCGAGCCTATTTTCCTCAAGAACAGTTTCAGCTTCTGGATCTGGCAGCGTTGGCTTTGATGATGAAACAAGATGCCCTCTGTTCAGAGTTGCCAATTCCCCACCTGGAATGGCAGCTCATTGATGAAGAGGACTGGTCTAAAAGCTGGAAATCTTACTGGCAGCCTCAGACCATTGGCGATCGCTTTTTGATTAACCCGGCTTGGCTCTCGGATCCGGCTGACGGCGATCGCGTCATCCTCCGGCTGGATCCTGGAGCTGCTTTTGGCACCGGAACCCACCCCACCACCCAGCTTTGTTTAGAGTCGCTAGAAATGCGCTTGGGCGAAGAAGCGGCTGACAAGATTTTGGCAGACGTTGGCTGCGGCTCTGGCATTCTCTCAATTGGGGCTTTGCTGCTGGGGGCTAAGCAGGTCTATGCGGTTGATATTGACCCGCTGGCGATTAAATCAACCGACGAAAACCGAGCCTTAAACCACATCGCCAGCGATCGCCTGATTGCTCAGCGGGGCAGCCTTCAAACCCTCAGCGCTCAATTATCTGCCCCTGTTGATGGCATTTTGTGCAATATTTTGGCTGAAGTCATTGTAGATTTGATCCCTGATATGACCGCGATCGCTAAACCCAGCACCTGGGGGATTCTTAGCGGCATTTTGCTTGAGCAGGCCAAAATTGTCGCTGATACCTTAGAAGACAATGGCTGGGTAGTGGCGACCCTCTGGCGGCGTCAAGAATGGTGCTGTCTGAATATTCGTCGAGCTTGAATATGGACAGGCTGGGATTTATTGTTAAGGTTTTCATAGCTTCGGCAGTCGTCGCCGGACTAATTAAATATGCTGCCCCTGCTTTAGCGATTCCGGCCAACGCCACCAGCAGCTTGATTTTGGTTCTTTCGCCTTCGCTGCTAATGGCGGCTGTGCTGAGCTGGCGGCTATGGCAGCAGCCCTGAGGTAGGCCATGCGCACCGTCGAAGAAATTAATCATCGGATTCGGCAGGGGCAGGTTAAGGTGCTCACGGCTGAAGCGTTTAAGCATCTGGCGCTTGAAGTAGGCGTGACCCAGGCTGCTAAAGCAGTAGATGTGGTCACGACGGGTACGTTTGAGCCGATGGAATCTTCCGGAGCCATTCTCAA
This sequence comes from Almyronema sp., assembly GCF_052168255.1. NCBI lineage: Bacteria > Bacillati > Cyanobacteriota > Cyanophyceae > Nodosilineales > Nodosilineaceae > Almyronema > Almyronema sp. The sequence continues at coordinate 21,445 of NZ_JBQLZL010000025.1, forward strand.
CTTGGGGCACACCGATCCACCGATTAAAATTCGCCGCTGCCAGCTAGATGGCGTACCCGCCTATGCTGGTTTTGGAGCAGTGGATCTTTATTTAGGCGCTTCCCAAATTGCCGAAAGCAGTCGGGTGGGGGAGGGGCTAGAAACTGAAGATGTGCGAGAACGCGGCGGTGGCCACGTCATTGCCGATTTGATTGCGGGCAAGCCTATTCAGCTAAGAGCGGTTGGGCAGGTGACGGACTGTTACCCGCGTGCCAGTTTGGAAACAACCATTACTCGCGAAACTATCAACCAGTTTTACCTGTTTAATCCTCGCAACCTCTATCAAAACTTTATTGTGGGCGTCAATGGTGGCGATCGCCTGCTGCACACCTATTTAGGGCCATTACAGCCGCGTTTGGGCAATGCTGTGTACTCTAATCCGGGTGCCCTGTCGCCGCTGCTGAACGATCCTCATTTGCAGGTCATTGGCATTGGTAGCCGCATCTTTTTAGGCGGCGGCATTGGTTATGTGGCTTGGGAAGGGACTCAACACTTTCCCTTGCAAAAACGGTTGCCCAATCAAACCCCTATTGGCCCCGCTGCGACAGTGGCTCTGATTGGTGATGCCAAGCAGATGGATCCAGATTGGGTGAGGGGATGTTACTTCAAAAGCTATGGGCCGTCGCTGATGTTGGGGGTTGGCGTACCCATTCCGCTATTGAACGAAGAAATTGCCCGCTACTGCGCGGTGCAAGATGCGGAACTGGTCGCCCCAGTCATGGATTTTTCTATTCCGCGTCGGGTTCGACCGACGTTTGGCCTGGTGAGCTACAGCCAGCTCAAGTCAGGCCAGATTACGATAGACGGCCAGAAGGTGCGTACGGCTCCTCTGGCAAGTCTTTACCGGGCTCGTCAGGTAGCTGAGCAACTAAAAGACTGGATTGCCGCTGGTCAGTTTGAGCTAACGGCTGCGATCGCTCCCTTACCCAGCGATCGCAGCTTTTTGTCGCAAGATCGCTGGGGTTCTCAGGTGAACCTGAGTTAACCGAGAGAAGCTTTCCTAGCTGTCTTCAGATTTTTCTTCAGACTTGGCGCGGCGGGTGGTTGGTTTTTGAGGCTTAGGGACAGAACTGTGGGGCGATCGCGGTCGGTCAAAATTGCCGCCTCGACGATTCCGGCCAATCTCTTTGGTTTCGCCTTTCTTGCGCTTCTTCGGCGGTACCACCCCGACCGATGAGGCCGTATCTACAACCAAGTCACTACCCTGGCGTTTAACCTTTAAATCCCAAAAGTAGCCGACGATTCTGCCTGACAACTCTCCTTGCAAAGTCAGGCGAAAGTCTTTGGTAGAGCGCTCTGGATGCTTTAACCCCTGTACGATATTGATGGTAATTTCCCCATTTCTATCGTCATACTTCAAGACTTCTCCTCGGATCGAAAAGTATTCCTCTTCTTCGGATGACGCCGAACTTTCCCCAGGGGCAGCGGTTTCTCGCGTCGCGTCATCGTTTTCTTTTGCAGCCGCCGCAACTGCTGGAACCGATTCATCAGCGTCAGGTTCAGTTGCTTCGATCTCTGTCACTGCTGCGGCTTCGACGTCTACTGCTGTCTTTGTCTCCGTCTCTGCTGCGGCTTCTGTCTCTGTCTCTGTCTCTGTCTTCAGCGTTTCTGGCTCCCACACGCCCACAATCTGAAGATGCAGCATGACTTCAGAATTAGGGCTTCTAAAGTTGAGTTTGCGAGTACGGGGATAGACCACCCAAAGATGGGGTTTCTCCAGATCTAAATGGTTTTTAACTAAGCTGGTAACCCGTCCGAGCAGCACGGTGTCAATCTCAGTGCCATCAGCCGCCTGCAACTGACCCCGATTAAACTGTTCTTCTGAGGGAACGTAGCACCCTTTGACCAAACCGATGGCCCGGTACTGCATCGGTTCACTGGGGGGTGAAATGGGTTGTTGTCGGGGTAGTTCTGATTTTGAGGATACAGCGGCAGCGGCGGCAGTTGGCTCTGAGGCAGCAGGGGTAGCTGACTGAGGAGAAGAGGGTGGCGTTGCATTTGTCGCCGCTGGCGGTACCGCTTCAGAGGGGGGCGGCGTTGCTGGGGTTTCCTCAGCAGCGTCGGCAGGCTGTGACGACGGACGGCGCTTTGGTGGCCTCAGCAGCGTGGGGCGGGTCAGGGGCGTTTTAGCAGATTCCTCATTAGCGTTAGGATCTGCTGGTTGGGAATACTCAGGGAACTGACTGGCTGCTGAACTCATAAATCCTCAAACCTCCGAAAGTAGATACCTACCTGCTGGTTAACCCACCAATGCACGTATCTTCGATTTAACGTCGCATTTGCATTTTGACTAATTTTGGGCGGGGCCACTTCGCTTAATTCTAAGTTTTAAGAAACTTTTGAAGTTAAAAGACCCAGCTTCAAATCTCCCAATAACAGATGAGAGCGACCTAAAATCACCAGAGTTAAGCAATAGTGTCACCCCACTATCTTTATGATGGCAAAAGCTTAGACAAATCCCCAAAAACGGATCCAACTGCTTTCACCTTTGGGCTAATCTCTAAACTATTCCATTGATTTGCTGGCAGAATCCGAACCTTTTTGGGAATTGCTGCGCATTTTTTGGCGGTTTCTCTAATTTCATCTTTAGTCGCATAAAAGTTTTTTAAACGGGCAACAGCATTCCATCTTACTTTAGAAGCTCGACAAGGGACGGACGAGATGGCGCTAAGATGGGCAAATAGAGTTTGAAGGGGACGGCTGTGGCTATTAAACGAAATCGTTGGCTGATTGTAAGCGTCTTGGTAGTGGCAGTCGCTGCTTTTTTAGCTTTGTCACTGCTGCCAATTTTTAGCGCTACGACAGGGCGGCGTCAAGCCGCAAGCTCAACGGCTCAGTCTGCCGATGCGTTAGCTGCCCAACGAGAAGAGCTAGAAACCCGCGCCAAGGGTTATGAGCTAGTGTTACAGCGAGAACCGGACAATCAAACAGCGCTGCGAGGGCTGGTTGAAGCTCGCATTCAGCTTCAGGATGTTGAAGGTGTGATTGAACCGTTAGAGAAGCTAGCGGAGCTAAATCCCGATATTCCTGACTATCAGGTGTTGCTAGGGCAAACCAAGCAGCGGGTGGGCGACCTAGAAGGGGCGGCTCAGGCTTACCGGGCTGTTTTGAGTTCGGCTCCGGGTAACATGAATGCGCTCCAGGGGTTAGTGGCTTTGCTGATTCAGCAGGAGCGTCCTCAAGCCGCTGTCGGTTTGCTGCAAGATACGCTCAAAACGGCTGAGCAAGCTAACCAGGTGCAGGCAAACTCAATTGATACCACTTCGGTTCAACTCTTGCTGGGTCAGGTTTATGCTGAGGAGGATCGCTTAGATGAGGCGATCGCTATTTATGACGAAGCGATTAAGCAAAATTCTCAGGATTTTCGCCCCCTGTTAGCGAAGGCTCTCGTACTCCAAGAACAAGGCAAAAACGATGAAGCCAAACCCCTCTTTGCCAATGCTTTAGCCCTAGCCCCTGACCAATTTAAAGACCAGATTCAGCAGCTTTCTCAAGGCCAGACGCCGACCCCCGAAGGCGTCAGTCCTCCGGCAGCAGCAGACTCAGAACCAGAGGCGGAAGCGACGCCGACTGAAGAGGCTGAAGTCGGTCAGTAGGTGAATGTTTGGCGGCTAAGGTGGGGGAGCAAAAACGGGAGAGGGCAATGACAGAGACAACTCCAGGCGATCGCTTGCCGACTCTGCCGCCTCCTGCCCAGGTGCAAAAGGCGATCGCCACATTAGAGGCTGACCTGCCCACGCTGTTTGCACAGGACATTTCTTACGACATTTACACGCCTGACATTTTCTTTCAAGATCCGGTCAATCGGTTTAAGGGTAAGTTTAACTACCGGATTATTTTTTGGACCCTGCGGTTTCATGGCCGCCTGTTTTTTACCGATCTGCATTTTGATGTGCATGAGGTGAGACAAGCGGCGGCTGATTGCATTCAGGTCGATTGGACGGTGCGGGGAACGTTGCGGTTGCCTTGGCGATCGCGCCTCTTTTTTAACGGTCAGTCTAACTACAAGCTTCGAGAGAGCGGCTTAATTTACGAACATATCGATACGTGGGATCGCCCGCCCAGCGCTATTCTTAAACAGTTTTTTCAGACCCAGCCACCCGCCTAAACAGCGACTAGAGTTTGCCCTAACTGGCTCAAATTAGCCGACATGGCCGTAACCACCCAGCTTAAGACGCGGAAATAGCTAGCAAACCGCTGACCAAGCGCCTTTCACTCTGCCCTCTGCCCTTTGGTTGCTGCCTTTACTACCATGCTGGCGCTGAGCTTTTCTCGTCCGTGAGGTGCTTGCAGGTCGGTAATATCAGGCCCATCGGGAATAATGCCCCCTGGATTGAGCGGAAACAAATTGCCGTAATAATCGCGTTTGACCGCTTCTAGATGGCAAGTTTCGGCGACGCCCGGTAGCTGATAGAGATCGCGCAGATAGGCACCGAGGTGAGTGTAGTCTTGAATGCGGCGACGGTTGCACTTAAACAAACCGTGATAAACAATGTCGAAGCGAAATAAGGTGGTAAACAACCGCACGTCTGCCAGCGTCAGGGCGTGACCGCAGAGATAGCGCTGATTGGCAAGGGTTGTGTCGATTAAATCTAAGGTGGCAAACAGGTCTGCGACGGCCTGATCGTAGGCTGCTTGTGACTGGGCAAAACCGCAGCGGTAGACGCCATTGTTAACGGCGTGATAAATCTGCTCGTTCCAACGGTCGATTTCTGGTTGCAGCGCTGCTGGATACAGGTCGAGATCAGGCCGTTGGGCGAAAGAATCAAACGCCTGATTCAAAATCACAATCATTTCGGCGCTTTCGTTGTTGACGATTTGGCGAGTTTGGCTGTCCCACAAAATTGGCACGGTTGCTCGACCGCTGTAGCCTGTCTGGGCTATTTGATAGAGCTGTGGCAACGTCTGGCAGGTTGCAAAGGGTTGTTCAAACGTCCAAATGCCTTGATCTGAACTGGGATAAACGACGATTAAAGGAATGGCTTCAGTCAGCCCTTTAAGCGATCGCACTACTAGCGTGCGGTGTGCCCAGGGGCAACCCAGGCCAGCAATCAGATAATAGCGTCCAGAGGCGGCTGGAAATTTAGCCTCAGCTTCAACCCTGACGCGATCGCGAAATTGGCTCTCAGGCCGCACATAGGCACCTGTGCCATCGCTCGGAGCTAGCTTTGACATCATTGTTTGCCACAGAGTAGTCCACACCCATTTGCCAGTGCGAATGAGTAAACCGGGTGGAAGGGCGCTGCGAGAGGGCATTACTTTGCACCAAAAAACTGCCGAAAATCTTCGTCGCGATCGCTGAGCTGTACCCACTCCACCCCAACTTGCTGAAACTTTTCAACTAGGCGGGCACAGGCAGGCCGTTCAGTAGCGTAGTGACCGGCATCAATTAAGATCAAGCCGCGATCGCGAGCTTCTTGAAACTGGTGAAACTTACAATCAGACGTTAGATAAGCCTGGGCGTTGGTGGCGGCCACAGCGGCTAAAAAGCTAGCCCCCGAACCGCCCAAAACAGCGATCCGCTCTAGTGGCTGTGCCAGATCAGCCTGGGGAGAATACATCAGATCGGGCGGCTTTAGAACCGTCTGAATTTTTGCTAAAAGCTGTTGCAGCGACAGCGGTTGGGGCAAGTTGCCCACCCGCCCATAGCCCAAGCCCGTTTGGGTCGGCACTACCGGGCTAGCGGCTTGCAGGTCAAATAACTGAGCCAGCACATCAGCCGTCCCATCCGCCACTTGGTCAAAATTGGTGTGACCGCTGTAGACACCAATGCCATGAGCTAAACTCAGCCGTACCATATCGCCAATGGGGTCGCCTTTGGTAACGGCTTTGAGCGGGCTAAAAATGAGCGGATGGTGAGCAAAAATCAGGTTGATCGAGATGCCTTGAGCTTGCCGCGCGATCGCCTCTTGCATAACAGCCAGCGTTGGCGTTAAGCAAACCAGTACTCGCGCCCGTTCGTCTAAAACACCCGGTTCAATTTGCCAGCCGCAATTGTCCCACGTCTCTTGCCAGCCGGGGGGTGCCCACGCTTCAAACCAGTTGATTAAATCAGCGACCTTCATACCCTCATTCCAACAGCGTTGATCATCAATTGCTGACCATTTTATGAAAAGTAGCCTAGAGCCGCAGGCGATCGCCAAAGTTTTGTCCCTGCGGCTTGGTTAGGCTTGCGTCCCTAGTTTAAGTGCGGCCTTCGATCGCTTCGTTGAGGTTCCAGGCTGCACTAATCAGCGATAGGTGGGTAAAGGCTTGGGGAAAGTTGCCTAGCGCTTCGCCGCTAGAGCCAGTTTCTTCTGCATAAAGCCCTAAGTGGTTGGCATAGCTTAGCATTTCTTCAAACAGTAGTCGGGCATCATTGAGCTTATCGGGGTCGGTGCGGCCAGCGCGCGTCAACGCTTCAACCAACCAAAAGCTACAGAGGTTAAAGGTGCCTTCTTGCCCGGAAAGGCCATCTTCAGCCTTTTGCGGGTCGTAGCGATAAACCAGACTGCTAGAAACTAAGCCACCGCGAGAAGGCGGTTTTTGGATGGCGGCTAACGTTTTTAGCATACGGGGGTCGTTTGGCGACATAAAAAAGACCAGCGGCATAATCAGCAAGCTGGCATCTAAGGCCTCGCTATCGTAATGCTGTACAAAAGCCTGACGGTCTTCATTCCAGCCCTTGTGCATCACTTCTTCGTAGATTTCGTCGCGTACGGTTAGCCAGCGATCGCGATCGGCAGGAAACGAACGTTTTTCGGCTAGCCGCAACCCTCGATCGAGGGCAACCCAACACATGAGCTTAGAGTAAACAAACTGTTGCCGACCATCGCGTGGCTCCCAAATGCCCTCATCGGGACGGTGCCAGTTGTCACAAACCCAATTTAATAGCTGCCGTAACTTCTGCCAGAGATCGTAGGAAATGGGCGTTCCATACTTGTTGAATAGATAAACAGAGTCAAGCAGTTCGCCGTAAATATCGAGCTGAAACTGCCCCATCGCACTGTTGCCAACGTGTACGGGCGCTGAACCGCGATAGCCTTCGAGATGGTTGAGGTCAGTTTCTTCAAGCTCGTGCGTGCCGTCAATGCCGTAGACGGTTTGCAAGGTGCCGTTGGGGTCAATTTCGTGACAGCGGGCGGTAATCCAGTCCATAAACTGAGCTGCTTCTTGGGTAAAGCCAATTCGCAAGAGGCCGTATAGCGTAAAGGCGGCATCACGAATCCAGGTAAAGCGATAATCCCAGTTGCGCTCACCACCAATTTCTTCCGGTAGGCTACAGGTGGGTGCTGCAATAATTGCGCCCGTTGGCTCATACGTCATCAGCTTGAGGGCTAACGCAGAGCGCTCAACATATTCACGCCAGCGACCTTTATAAACGCACTGCTTAATCCAGTGACGCCAATACTCTACTGTTTGCTCAAATAATTCCGTTGCTTTGTTATTCGGTAGCGGTAGGCCACATTCTTTTTCGTCTGGGGCCACCTCTCGCAGCACAAAAACCTGGTTTTTGGCCGCTTCCAGCGTAAACTCAGCCCAAACGCCGCCCCCGTCTTGATGCAGGGGCAAATCCGTCACTAGGGCTAAGGTCAAATCGGCAGAGCGAAAGATGGCTCCGTGTCGGGTCAATTGCACTTCATGGCGATCGCGGGCATAGTTAAACGCTGGATAGCACTCTAAGCGAAACTTGAGACTACAGCGAATACCTCGCACCTGGCGGACAAGACAGTGATAGCCTTCTTCGTCGGCATCTAAGCCCACGGGCATAAAATCTATAACTTCGCCCAAACCACAGTCAGCCAGAAAACGAGTAACCAGCACATTGGTTTCAGGCCAGTAAAACTGCTTGTGATTAACCCCCTCCAAGCAAGGATAAATCCGAAAGTAGCCGCCTTTTTGGTTGTCTAAAACAGCCGCAAATACGCTGGGGGAATCATGCCTGGGATAGCAAAACCAGTCAATAGAGCCATTAAGTCCTACCAGAGCAGTGGTGTGCATATTACCAATCAGGCCGTAGTTCTCAATGGGTTGATAGGGTTTCAAAAGTGTTCTCCTGATTGTTCAAAATCACGGCTCAGCAAACGTGACTGACTCAAGCTGGAGCCGATCGCCCCAGAACAGCCGAACAATTGAAAGCAGAAATCCCACAAACCGAGGAAGCTCAGTTTCAGCCTGTTCTAACTGAGTTTTTGGGTGCGATCGGTCAAGACGCCAGACAAACGACTGACGCTGTGGCTGAGTCAAGCCACTTAGTCAACCAGCATCAACGATTCAGGTGGCCTCGACATCCCACCAAAGACCGGAATTGGGGTTGGCAAAGCCCTGCTACACTTCTGATTCGGCCTCTGCCGAGTCGGGCACTGCTTTGGGTTGCGCCTCGGTTTGGGCTTGTCCGTTGTTTTTGGCTGTGTCTGACGATGGTTTTGGCTGATTCATTTCAACGGTGAACGCCTCGGCAGGGTGCAGCCAAATCTCTCGCTGCGGGAAGGGGATTGACGTGTCAGTCTCCTGCATGGCTAACTGAAAGCGGCGACGATATTCGCGAGAAACATCCCACTGCTTCATGGGCTGCGTTTTAATCCAGACGCGAATAATTAAAGCGCTGTCGCCAAAGTCATCTACGCCCAAAATTTTAGGGTCTTCTAAAATCAGGGTTTGCCAGTCTGAATCTGCCTGCATATCTGCCCCGACCTGACGGGCTAAATCAAGCATTTGGTCAATATTGGCGTTGTAGTGAACGGGCAGCTTCAAGTCAGCGCGCGACCAGCGTTGAGAATAGTTGGCGACGCGGTTGATGTCGCTGGTGGGAATGGTAATGAGGCGTCCGCCAGTATCCCGTAGTTGGGTAATGCGCAGGTTCATATTTTCGACTAAACCAGCATCTTGGTCGATAGCGACGACATCCCCGATCGCATACTGATCTTCAAGAATAATAAAAAAGCCTCTAACAGCGCCTTTAATCAAATTTTGAGCCGCCAGCGACAGAGCTAAGCCAATTAAGCCAAAGCTAGCCAGCAAAACGCCAAGATTAATCCCTGTGGCGGCTAAAGCCACAAACAAACCGATTCCCAGCCAAACAAAGTTGGCTAAGTTTTTGATGGCGCTAGCAATGGTTGAAATGCGTAACTGTAAGCGGCGAGAGCCCCTGTTGAAGCCTTCTCGCTCGGTCAGGTTGTTGACAAAGCGGTCGATCAGCAAATAGCTGAGGCGAATGCCTACGTAGGCCACCCCAATCACAATGCCGATAATTAGAGGCAGTTTGAAGATGGCTAAAAAATTATTTTGCAGCGATCGCGTCTGCGGCCAGAACCCCGCTACCCACAACACCGTCCCTACCAGAATCAGCCCTTGCCCTAACGGCAGCAGACGCAGCTGTAGATCTTGTAACTGCTGTCGCTGCTGGGGTTCTAGCTGATCAGAGCGGCGACCGATCATCAGCAAACTGGCATTGAATAGCTGTTCATGCCCCTGCTGTAAAGCCCCAACAACGGCGATCGCAACCAAAATTAGGAGAGCAGCTTTGATCAGCTGGCGGCGCACATATTCTGGCTGGCGCTGTTCATAGGCTCTGGCTAGCACTTGCGGGATCTGCTGCCTCAGCGATCGCTCAATGGCGCTAATGGTCATGCCCTGCTGGGTGGCATCTTCTGGCGTAAGCGTGAACAAGTACAAACCATTGACAAACAGACTCAGCGGCTCGAAGCGATCAACCTGAGAACTGGTGAGCGTCGCCAGCGGTGATGCCATTTGCAGGTAGTCGTCGCGGATGGCAGCCAAATTAGCTTCAATCCGCTGCTGGCGTTGAGACAGAGCCGACTGCGGTGCAGCAATCTGGAAGACCTGATAACCATCTAGCCAAACCCAACCCAAACTATAGCCACTAACAGCCGTACGGCTAGTCGTGCCCGATGAGGTTTGTAGCAAAAGTGGTGAGGGGGAGAGTGCCGCCGGAGCCGATTGAGGCATCCCTAAAGCTATCAGTAAGGCGCTGATAAACAGCAGGCGAGTCACTTTTCGCTGCAGAAAATGAGATCGCAAAAGATGCAGCATGTTTCAACGCAATGACGACAGCAGTTCCTAATCTGCCGCATCTCGTTTGAACGCTCATCCACCTGTGGGGGTAGCCGGGTCGGGTAGCGGCTGCCTTCAGTTTTGCCGCTGAGGTCGCGGGGGAAGCGGCGACGTTTCGTTGGGTAAAGGCTGAGGATCAGCGGGCGGATTTTGGCGGCCAGGTGTTGGGGTGGGGGGATTGGGGGCGGCTTCTACTTGTTGTATAGCAGTGGTAGATTCAGCAGATTCAAGGGTAGTGGGAAAAACTTTGTCCCAGTTGGTTAGCAACGTCGTGCCAACGGCGCTAACCAGGCCAATAATAGCCACAACAATGGTGACGGTTGAACTTTGGCTGTTGCTATGCTCGCTGTCGCTCATTTTTAGATAGGCTTTTCAGATTGACGCTGATAGCTACAGGCTCTCTGCGCAGAATTACGGTGGCGATGCTTGAAGCGCTAAACTTTTGCGCTAAACTTTGCGGAAAATACTTTAGCGTAAAGAATTCATATAGCTGCAGCCGCTAGAACCATAGCTAATATCAATTCTCGATTTTGGATTTTCGATTTTGAATTGAACAGTCTT
>NZ_JBQLZL010000026.1:0-2670 GCF_052168255.1 Almyronema sp.
TCGGTTCCCCCACCGACACCCAAAACGTCATCGATCGCTTGTATTTACTCGGCTACCGCGATCGCTCAGCCTGGAGCCACCCCGTTGACATCCCTGAAAACGGCGTCCTCATCCGTCCTGACCCTGGCGACATACTGCGCTATAGCCAGCAGCGGCAACGCTAAACCCACCCCAGCCGTTACTCTTCCTCACCCATCTGCCAATCAGCCTCAGCCTCAGCCGCTTTAGGCGCACGATGGGCAGCAATATCATAAACCGGAGCCAACTCAAGCTGATTGGGTGCAACTTTGGGCTTAGTCGGTTGGCGGCGGCGACGGGAAACGTTTTCTTCAGTGGTTTCTTCGGCAATCACCTCATACAGCAACGCCAGCTTCTCGCCTGTGCCTTTACGCAAAACCCGCCCCAGCCGCTGAATATACTCGCGAGTTGAGCCAGACCCTGAGAGCAAAATCGCCACCCTCGCCTCTGGCACGTCTACCCCTTCGTTTAACACATGGGAGACAACCAGCGTTTTATACTCGCCGCTACGAAACTTCTGCAAAACGTCGTGGCGCTCTTTGACCGGGGTTTGGTGGGTAATCGATGGAATCAAAAAATCTTGCGAAATGCGATAAACCGTAGCGTTGTCGTTAGTGAAGATGAGCGTACGCTCTGGATAGTGCTGGGCTAAGAGGTCTTGCAGAATTTTTAGCTTGCCGTCGGTACCCAGGGCGATCGCTTTAGCTTCTCGATGGGCTAACATGGCGCGGCGTCCGGCCTGCGATCGAGCACTAGCTGCCACAAAGCGCTGCCAGCCTTGCGTTGTGCCAAGCCAGAGGTTATTTTCTTGCAAAAAGCGATTACGGCGCTGAATTAAAAAATCGTAGCGATCGCGTTCAGTTTCAGATAGCTTCACCTTAATTTGAATGATTTGATACGGAGCCAGCGCTTGACCAGAGAGTTCTTCAGCCGTTTTGTGGTAAACAACAGGGCCGAGTAGCTGCGTCAGGTCTTCGTGGCGGCCATCAGCGCGATCGGGGGTGGCCGTGAGGCCGAGTCGATAAGGTGCGATCGAAAATTCGGCAATCACCCGGTTAAAGTCGCTGGGCAAGTGGTGGCATTCGTCGCAAATTAACAAAGCATACTGGTTGCCCAGCGTTTCGGCATGGATGGCAGCGCTGTCGTAAGTGGCGACCAAAATCGGGCTGCGATCGCGCGATCCACCCCCCAGCAAGCCCACTTCTACATCTGGGAAAGCGGCTTCTAAGTGGGCATACCACTGGTGCATCAAATCCAGCGTTGGCACGGTGATCAAGGTACTGCGAGGGGTGGCCTGCATTGCCATCTGCGCTAGGTAGGTTTTTCCGGCAGCGGTGGGTAGCACCACAACGCCGCGCCAACCCGACTTTACCCAAGCACTGAGGGCTTCTTGCTGATGGCGGTAGGGTTCCATCGCCAGCTGAGGCTGAAGCTGAAGCGGCTCAAATTTAGAAGATTGGTCTTCAAAAGAAATACCTTCAGCGCGGAGCGCTTCCACCAAAGGCCGATACTGGTTAGCCGGAACCCGAAAACGCTCAATGCGATCGTCCCAAATGGCAAAGTCTACCCAAGCTTTACCCCGTGGGGGAGGATGCAAAATCAACGTTCCCCGGTCAAATTTTAGTGTCGGCGTTCGGGCCATTGCTTACCTATACACCCTGGCCTTATTGTGACACTCTGCTTGCGGTTTATTAGCTTTAGCCCGTAAGCCGCGATCGCCCACCCAACATCTGGCTACCCAATTGCTAGCTAGAAACCCGCTTTGCAACTCTGCCGCTAACGCGCCGACTCAAGCGCTCTGCTGAGCTTAGACTCAGGCTATAGTGAATGCATGTCTCGGCTGCAAAAAGATGGAATATGGTGACGCTACAACTCCGCCAGATTCAAATTTCTCCTGGCCAGCGGTTAGATTTGCAGGATGTTAGCTGGTCTGAGTTTGAGGCGATTTTGCAGGAGCTAGGGGAGGCTCGTAATATTCGCATTGCCTACAGTGATGGAAAGCTCTCAATTATGTCGCCGCTGCCAGAACATGAAAAGGCCAAGGTACTGATTGGCGATCTGGTCAAAATTTTGCTGGAAGAACTTAATAGAGATTGTGAGTCGTTTGGCTCGACGACGTTTAAGCGACAGGATATGGCGAAGGGGGTGGAGCCGGATGATTCTTTCTATATTCAAAACTATGCTCGCATGATTGGTAAGGGGCGGGTTGATCTAACGATTGATCCGCCACCTGATTTGGCGATTGAGGTTGACTTAACTTCTAAAACGCAAACAGAGGCTTATGCGGCGCTGGGGGTACCGGAACTGTGGCGTTATGACAATGGCAGGTTGCAGGTTGAAGTTTTGCGGCAGGGGCAGTATGTAGAAATGGCAGAAAGCCCGACGTTTCTGGGCTGGCCGATCGCGGCGATGGTGACTGATTTTGTGGCGCGATCGGGTGTGGTAGGGCGTAGTCAGGCTGTGCGAGAGTTTCGGGTTTGGGTGAGACGGTTTTTGGCTGGGGCTAGGTAGAAGCAACAGGCAATTCTTTGTAAGGAGAGAACACGAAGAATATACTCTGACAGAGGCAATTTAAGCTGGGAAGCCTCAGCAGAAAGCTCTTTCTCTAGCTCTAAGGGTAAATCCAAAGAGATCGTCATAACACTCAGCTTC
>NZ_JBQLZL010000027.1:0-29068 GCF_052168255.1 Almyronema sp.
CTGACAGAGAAGCTTTCCTGCTGCCCTCTGCCTTTGGCTATGAAGCCAAGCTAAAGCGCAGTTGTCTAAAGCCGATAGTTGACATTGAAATAAACCTGTAGGCGCGACGTGGGATCGCCCAAATCATTTAGCTCTACTAGCGGCACGCCGAAATCCAAGCGTGTATCCCACTGGGGGGTTAAGTTCACAATAAAGCCTACCCCTGTCCCCAACAAAAAATTGTCATCGGTCGTTTCGGTTTCATCAAAGCGATTCCACACAGCCCCCATATCGACAAAGGGAGCCACCTGCAGCCGGGGATTGCCGCCTTCGTCTCGCTCCAGCGTAATTCGATCTTCCACTGAAATCCGAAAGCCATTGTCTCCGGCGCGTACATTTTGGCTGTACCCCCGAATTGACTGCCCCCCACCGATAATAAACTGCTCAGACCCCAGCAAGCTGTCGCTGGCAAACTGCACATCTCCTTGCACGATCAACAAATGATCAGAGCCAATAAGCTGTACCCGCTGAATCTGCCCTAGCCAGCTAAAGAACTGGCTGTCTGGATCAGGCGAGTCTGCCAGCGTCGCATTGAACAGATCTACGCCAAAACTAAACTGCGATCGCAGCGCCCAAGCCCCTGATACATCTCGCCGGATATAGTCCTGGCCAAATTGAATCAAGCTTACCCGGCTATCTTGCTGAATCAGATCCGCAATCAGGGTTTCGCCGTCGCGGTGCCGCAGCCCCAAAGATAGGGCGAGTTCTTCTCGCGGTGTCCGAATCAAGGGTTGGCGAAAACTGGCTTCGTAGACATCCGCCGAACCCCGCACGTTCAGGGCAAAACCAATTGAATCTTCATCAACAATTTTGAAACGGCTAGGGGCAAAACGTAGCTGTAAAGTCCCATTCATCGCATTGAGCGGCACCCGGTAGCCCAATTCATACACCTCAGAACCCGTTTGGCTAGAAAGATAAGCCGAAGTAAATAGCTCATCGCCTAAGCCTGCTGGGTTGCGATAGCGAATGTCAGCACTGATGCGTTCTTCACCGACGCTGGTCGGCGAGTAATTATCTGCCGATAGCTCAACGGCTAAGGCTTCTGCTTCATCAACCCGTACGATCAAAATGCTCTCTCCTGGCCCTGCCCCTGCCCGCAGGCTCGCCTCAACGTTGTCAAATAGCGGATCAGCCCGCAGCAGCCGTAGCTGATCTTCGAGTTTGGCCTGGTTGAGCGGTTGCGTACCCGCTAAGGCAACGCGATCGCGCACATAGCGCCGTAGTCGATCTGTTCCCTCCACTTGAATCTCGGCTAGTCGCCCTTCAATAACCGTGATTTGAACAACGCCATCGGTAACGGTCTGGTTGGGCAAAATGGCACGCGAAGTAATGTAGCCCGCCTGTAGGTAAAGGGTGGTAACGGCATCGGCTGCGCGTTGCAGTTCAGCTAAAGTGAGCGACTGATTTTCAAACGGAGCGATCGCTGATTCTAGCGTGGCCGCATCAAAGACCGTACTCCCGCTGACTTGAATCTCAGTGACATCAACCCGAATTGTTTCAGGGGCATCCGGTGTCGCTGGCGGCGGGGCTGGTTGCGGAGTCAGCGGTTCTGCTGGCGGCAGCGGTTCTGGGGGCGGTAAAGGCTGGGGAAAGCGATCGCGCTCTGGCGTTAGCTGGCTCACCTGCGGCCCTGGCGTTGTCGGCAAAGTCTGTAGGGCGGGGGTCGAAGTCAGCAAAGGGGCAAACGCCGCTTCGGGCACAGGCGTAAGCGCAATCGCGGGGGGCTGAGGTGCGATCGCGCTCAGCAGAGCTTCCGTTTCAGGCGCTTCCTCAGCAAAAGTCTCAGCCCCAGCAGACAGCGGTTCTGTTGCTGCCTTGGCAGACCCATAGCCAATTATCAGGCTGAGCAAAGTCGTTGTCCAAGCGGCGGTTTGGTATCTCATGCCCCCTTCCCCACACATCATTGAGCCGTCATCGTTGAGATGGCACGCTGCAGAGACAAGCCCTGTCCCTACGGTTGCAGCATTACCCAAATTATCCTGCCGTTCTCGGCCATATCAGTAAATTCCATGAGGATTTACCCCGTTAGCGCTACCACGGACTGCCCACCAAGGTAAAAGCTGCCCAAAAATACGGATGAGACAGGGTGCCTAAATTTTGCGCCACCGTTTCCGGTAGCGGCAGTTCTCCCCCCGACCAGGCTAACCGACCGCTGGTTACCTGGGTTTCACCCCGCATCATGGCTAACTGGGCTTGCTGCAAAGCAGTGGCTCGAATCGGAGTTGTTCTTAAAGCATCGTAAAATTCCATCATGAAACTGGCTGCGCCTACATCATCCACCAGCCACAAGCTGGCTAAAGCAGTTTTTGCCCCTGTCTGGACGGCTAGCCCCGCAAAGCCTAGCTCAGCTTCTGGATTACCCAAGGCAGTCCGGCAGGCACTTAGTACCAGCAATTCGGCCAGAGGATTGTTGAGCTGTAGCTGGCGAATTTCGCTAAGCTGTACCCGCCGATCCCAAAACTGGATGAATGAATTGTCTAAGCTGCCTTCGTTAAATTCACCGTGGGTTGCCAGATGCAGCAAACTGTAGGGGCGATCGCGCCGCTGAGCCACTAGGCTATCAGCGGTAAATTGCTCGTTTGTTAACGCTTCACCCGGCCAGAGCCGACCTACAATATTGGCTAACTCAATGGCAACAGCTGGTAAATCTGGCAAATCAGCAAAGTCAGCCGTCCCCATGGCCAGTACCTCAGCGCCGCGTACGTCTTGATAGCGCGTGTCGGTCAGGCTAAGGCTGGGCATAAGCGCCACGCTGTACTGCTCAATAATGAAGCCCTGGCCGCTGTGTAAAGCTGCAATCGGCAGCGATCGCAGCCCAGCATCTAACACAAACGAGATATGCTGTACGTTCTGCGCTGCTAGCTCCGCCGCTAGGGGCGCAATAATCCACTGATAGAGTTGCTGAGCCGGGGGCAGGTAGCTGGTGGTGCGGCGACGGGTGCGATCGGTGACTTCGCGCCGGAGCTGGCTGGCAACTTGCAGCATCTGCGATCGCGTCACCTCTGGCAGCCGCACCCGCACCGGATCTTGACCTGGGGTAACCAAAATTAGCTCTAACTGATCGTTGGCTTGCTTGAGTGCATTTTGCTGGGCGGTGGTATTCTCCGCTTTGAGCGCAGTTGCCGCCGCTGATGAGCTAAACAAAACGGCGTTTTCGGTTTCTGGCTGCCCCGGTACCGCCCGACCCACCGGACTGGTGACCTGGCTCAAATTACCTGGGGCGGGGGTAAAAGCCACATAAATGATGGCGGGTGTGGTGCCCGCAGCTTGCACAATTTCTTGGAGTTTTTGCTGGCCTTGATTAACAGATTGAATAGGAACGTCCTCTGTAATGCCGAGGTGCTGGACAAATTCCTGGGTGAAGGCTGTTTCTATATCTACAATTCGTTGAGCCACCCCAGAAGGACTATCTTCATCCGTCGTTAGGATCGGGGTTGAATCTAGGCTCTGCCCCACCTCTAGATCAGCCGTCTGGCAATCTGGCAAACAGGCAACATTGTCAAAATCAAGATTGCTAGGAGTAGGGCGGGGGCTAGGGTTAGGAGCAGGCGGCGGCGGTGGCGGCGCGGCCACCGACTCAATCGAGACGCCGTTGCGAGCGGTGGTAAACAAAATTTCTTCTACCGGGCTGAAGTTAAAAGCGCTAGGGTTATTGGCGATCGCTGCAGCTGAGCCATTTTGACTGGCATCCCCCACGATAAAGGGCACCTCACCCTCGCCCCCATGCCGAATCGTAATCGGCCCGCCATTGCTAGCAACGCTGGCGCTACCGCCCCCAAACTCAAAGCTGCCAGTGGCTCTAAAAAAGCGATCGGGTATGGTTGAAACTAAAATGGCCGCAGCGGTTCCCCCCGTTGCTTCTAGCGTGCTGACTTCAATATCTGCGTTGCTAGAAGCTAGGGTAAGATTGCCCCCTTCAGAAATAACGTTTTGCGCAAAGATGCCCAGCCCCGACCCTGAATTGCCCGTTAGGCTAAGGTTGCTGCCACCTGAGTTAAAGTCAGCCTCAAATTCAATGCCGTTACCGCTGCTGCTCGTCCCCACAAAGTTAATTTGACTGGCTTGAAAAACGCCAGGTTCTACCGCTGGCTCACGGATGAAAATGCCGCTACCGACTGTGCTGTTGCCGTTGAGGGCGATCGTACCGCTACCCGCATCTAGCGTGGCTAATCCACTCAGATCAAGACCCGGTATCCCTGTGCCGTTGAGGATGATCTCACCGTTTTGGCTCAAAAGACTGCCGTTGACGGTAATGCCCGCGCCGCTACCATTGATTCCCGTTAATAAAATGCGGCCATTTAAGCCAGCGTCTAGCGTACCGTCGATCTGGGTAAAGCCGCCCCCCGTGTGTTCGATGGTGCCGCCTTGCGTATTAAGGGTAGCTCCGCTAGCCACAATAAAGTTACTGTTATCCACGGTAAAATTGCCGCCACCCGTGTTGACAGTAAACCCGCTGTCAATCAAGGCTTGATCGGTAGCGGCGATGGTGAAAGCGACATTGCCAGCCCCTGGATTAATCACATTGGCGGCAAACACAACATCGTCAGCCGCTTCTAGACGAAGGGCACCGTCAAGACCACTCAAATCTAAATCGGCGGTAAGGATGATATCAGCATCCTCAAGCGGGGTAAAAGCAGCCGATGTTCGGACGGTGATAGACGTACCCCCGGTTAAAGCACTGCGCAGGGTGTCGATGTTGAGTACGGCGGCGCTGCCAGCGGGGGTAGGGGTAAAAACAGTCGTCGGTGGCGGGTTAATATTTTGATTGCCGCCGACAGCGATTTCAATTTCGGGTGGATCAATGAGCCAGGTGCCGCCTGTACCTAGCGCCGCACTCAGATCAGGCGCAAAGGGAATGTCTAAGACGCCCAAGCTGCTGGTTTCAATCAGGCCGCCATCGCCCCCCAAAGCTCCTCCAACCGCGGCGAGATGACCATAGATGCGCGTTGCCAGATCTGACCAAACAATGATGCGACCGCCATCCCCGTTGCTCAGCGCATTGGCTTGGATCGTTGTGCGATCGCCAACCACCGTTACCGCCGCATTGGGAATATTTTCTTGCCCCTGGTAGCCGCCACCGATACGAATATCACCCCCGCCTGCGGCTCCAGCAGCGTCTACCTGAGCCGCAAGGACGCCTACCGTTTGCCCCAGCAGATTCACGCTACCGCCGACCCCTACCACCGGAGCCGCCACATCGACGGAGCCGCCGACCAATGCCGTTCCCCCTGCCACCGGAGCCGCCACCGCTGAACCGCTCAGCGTAACCGTGCCGTCAGCATTGAGGCGGATGCCCGTGGCGTTGCCCAAGCCGCTGCCAGTGAGCAGGGCTGGTAGGCTGCTGGGAGTCACGCTCTGGGGGTTCGGTAGAACAGCAGCGATCGCCGCATGATTGGCAAGGGTTTCAACCTCTAGGTTCAGCAGCAGCCCCGCATGGCTAATGCGAACAATGTTTTCACCAGGAATTGCGGCGATCGTCACTTCGCCACCCGGAGCCGAAATCGTCCCGGTATTAATGACGCTGCCGCCCAGCAGCATCACTGCTTCACCTGCATTGACCCCCAAGTTTCCGGCATTGACGATGGCACCGGGCGTTGCTGTGGTAAAAGCAAACTGGGTGGGGTCACCCACAAGCGCCCCATACTCGTTAGCGCCAAAGGCGCTAAACCAGCCGCCATTGATAAAGCCAATGCCATCGGCGGTGGTTACCACCAGCGCTGATGGCAGGTCTAAGCGGGCATTGGGGCCAAACAGCACCCCGGCTGGGTTAATCAAATACAGATTGGCCTGACTGCCCGTTATCTGGAGCAAACCATTAATAACAGAAGCTTGGCCGCCGCTGATGCGCCCTAGAATGTTGGCCACCGTAGGGGCAGTCACAAAGTTAGCCGCTTCTGGGGCGCTGAGGTTGAATTCTCGAAAGCTATGAAACAGATTAGCGCCTGAGGCACTACCGCCTGTGATGGTGTAGCGATCGCCGCTTTGATCAACCTGAGTTCCAGTGCCATCAAGCGCAGGCGTTACAGACTGGGCGAGGACAGCCGTAGGCGCTAAGGTCGTAAACGCACACAGTCCTACCCAGTGGGTTAGTCTCTGGGGGAAGAGAAACATAAAGTTAGCTAAGCTTTGAGGATAAGAGAGTTAGGTACCCAAACGGGTATCCCGTTCCAACCCGACACATACTGGTGATTTTTAGCGAGGGTTTAGACAATGCAAGGGAACACCGATTAGGCATCTCGTCGCTGAACAGCAGCCAACACCAGGGTGTAGACAATCTCAGCTACTTATCATAGCGATCAAGTCAAGCCAGCCAGCAGTGTTTTGTGCTGCAAAAGCGAATACCTCATAAGTCTCTTCCCAAGCCCCCTGCACCAAATCCGTAAAGTTACGGATAAGCCCTAAGCAGGAGCCAAAGACAGGAGCCAAAGCAGGAACAGGCAAACAAAGATAAATCAGTGTACTGTGGAAATACTTTGATCCACCTGTAGCAAGAAAGCTGAATTGCGATGGCTAGCCCCAAGAAAAACCCTAAACAAGGCGATCGCGTTGTTTATTCAGAATTTGGAGCATCTGGCTCAGCCGCTTTTGAGCGGGCTATTCCAGAGCAGCCGCCCCATCAGCAAGCAATTAAAGTTGAAGCCAGCCGTAAAGGACGCAAAGGTAAAACCGTTACGGTTATCAGCGGCTTTCAGCTTAAACCTGAAACCTTAAATGCCCTGGCTAAAGAGTTAAAAGCGCTGTGTGGCAGCGGCGGCACCGTCAAAGACAACACCATCGAAATCCAAGGTGATCACGCCCCCAAACTGGTTGCCGCCCTGGTCGCCAAAGGGTACAAAGCCAAACGCAGCGGGGGGTAGTGGGTTTGTAACAGCGCTGGTGCCAATGCGGGGTTAAACAGTGGGGCTTACCGACTTATTCTTTAGAACTGAGCGTTTCAGTTGTCGGTTGCCGTCGCCTCAACCACCACGCGACCCCCACCCAAATACCTAGCAGCAGCAAAACCAAAACGGCAAACTGCCCCGTCCAGTGAACCAGCACAGAGAGAGAAACAACTTGTCCCACGAAGTAAGCAAGGCTGACCATCACAGAGGCCCAGGTTGCCGCGCCAATCAGGTTGCAAATTAAAAATTTAAAGTAAGGCATTCGAGCAATACCCGCAAAAGGGCCAGCAAAAATGCGCAACAGCGCTACAAAGCGACCCAAAATCACGGCTTTGGAGGCATTTTTGCTAAAATCTTCTCGAATTGCAACGAGCTTGGCCTCTTCGATGCCAAAAATTTTGCCCAAACGTGTCAGCAGCGGCCAGCCACCGTAAAACCCAATCCAATAACCAAAATTGTCTCCGAGGATAGCGCCAGCGGTGGCACAGGCCAAAACGTACCAGTAATTGAGTTCTTCTGCGCCAGCTAAAAAGCCACCCACCAAGGTGACGGTTTCACCAGGAATTGGAATTCCAGTATTTTCTAACAAAATTCCTAAGAAAACCGCCCAATAGCCATACTGATGGGCGATCGCTTGAATGGCTTCTAACGAAATAATTTCAGGCGTCATGCCAAGAAGATTAACCAAACATAATCTTTTTCATCTTGGCGCAAATAAAAAGCCTCTGTCAATTTCAGCTAAGTCTAGCTCAGACAGAGGCGCTTAAATTATTAAATTGACCTGCCCTTTTGGCCTTAGTCCAGGCGATCGCCTAAATACTGCCAAAAGAGGGCATCGAACCCGGTTCAGATACAGCAAAACTTGGCAAGTCCAGCCGCTGACTCCGGCGAGTCCGCACAGCCAAACGGTAGCTAACACTTTGCAGTTCAGCTTGAAGCTGACGATTTTCTTGCTGTACTTTGGCAACCTTTTCTTTTACCAGCTTCATTCGTTCAGCAAATTTTTGCCGATAGACCTTAGGCAACTCCTGAACGACCTGCTCTAACATGCGAGAGCGATCGGTTAGCTCTTGGACAGTTTGACGAAGCTGATAAATTTCACTGTCGCGATCTTCAATTTGACCTTGATAAAAGGCAACTTGCTGTTCTACACCCTGAAGTTGCTCTCTTAATGCCCGTACTTCGGCCTGGTGCTGTTCTGACATTTCAGCACTCGGCATAAAGCTGGCGTTGCCTTTTACCAATCGAAAAAGCTCTTGAGAAAGCTGCTGAACCAGCTGATCGCGCATCTGCAGCTCTGCCTGAAGCTGGGCGATTTCTTGCTGATTTTCTGAAAGATTAAGCTGGGCAAACTGAGTCACAGGGCAACTCCATTTTTTGGAACTATCATAAAGGCAACTGCTCAATTCGCCAAGTGATTGTTTGGGCAGCTACACCCACACCAGAAAGTAACTTGGACGACTTAGCCTCTATATGTAAAGGGCAAACCGCACCCCAGACAGCGGTATTTAAAGAAACTTATTCTTTGGTACCGTAGCCCATCTGCTAAAGCAGGTCTTTGCTCCTGCCCGCCAGATGAGCTACTAAAAGGCTATATTATTCTTCCGCTGCTTCGGCCAATGCCTCTTCAGCCAGGATATTTTGCTTCACCGTTAGATATCGAATCACCTCTTCACTGAGGCGCATTGCTCGCTCCAAGGGGGCAATGATGTTGCCAGGGCCTTGGTAGTTCATTTGAATATAAATGCCTTCGCGCTGATCTTGAATTTCGTAGGCTAAGCGTCGCTTGCCCCGATGTTGGGTTTCTAGAATATCAGCCCCTTGCTCTTGGGCAATTGACTGGTATTTATGTATTTCCTGGTCGATCGCTTCATCGTTGAGATCGGGTCGCAGGATATACATGGTTTCATACATGTAGTTCATGACTGAAATTCCTTATGGACAAAAATGGCCTTTCATGTGACAAGAATTGACAGACTCAATAGCAGGCGCGATCGCCAAGAGCCTCAAATCCTGTTATGAAAGGCAAGGCTTTACAATCATAGCAAGAACTAACCAAATAATATGGCGCAACGTTACGTTCGGGTTCAATCTCAAGGGGGGCAACTCCACTATGGCTTGCTACAGCCTGATCAAAGTGTTCAGGTTTTAGATGCGCCGCCTTGGCTGACCGGACAGCTGACAGACTTATATCTGTCTGCTGATAGCTACGTTGTTTTAGCGCCGTGTGCGCCTTCTAAAATTGTGGCTGTCGGCAAAAACTATGCTGAACATGCCGCAGAGATGGGAGGCGATGTGCCTCCAGAGCCGCTGTTGTTTATCAAACCCTCGACCGCTATTGTGGCGGCGGGTTCGGCCATTTTGATGCCGAACTGCTCTAAACGGGTGGATTATGAAGGTGAACTAGCTCTGGTAATTGGCGATCGCTGTGTGGACTGTTCACCCGAAACAGCTCAGTCCAAAATTTGGGGCTATACAATTGCAAACGATGTCACCGCCCGCGATTTACAACGTCAAGATGGGCAGTGGACTCGGGCTAAGAGTTTTGATACGTTTTGTCCACTAGGGCCTTGGATTGTGCGGGAGCTGAGTCCGGGTGCCCGGTTACAAACTTTTTTAAATGATGCCGCCGAACCGATGCAGTCGGCTTTTTTAAGCGATATGGTATTTCCGCCTGAGGTTTTGGTGGCCTATATTAGCCAGATCATGACGTTGCTGCCGGGTGATGTGGTTTTGACAGGTACCCCGGCTGGCACCGGGCCCTTACAAGCAGGCGATCGCGTGCGCATTGAAATTGAGGGAATTGGCTCATTGAGCAATCGGGTACAAGCGCGGCCAGCGATGGTTGTACCCCAAGCAGCGACAGCAGAGGGTGGATAAGCCAACAAGCTATCGTAGAGTTATGCCTTATGAACCCCTTCATCACAAATATCGACCGCAGACATTTGCTCAACTGGTCGGGCAAGCGGCGATCGCCACAACCCTAAGCAACGCCCTTCAGCAAAACCGGATTGCGCCAGCTTATTTGTTTAGTGGCCCAAGAGGAACAGGCAAAACCTCTAGTGCCCGAATTTTGGCTAAGTCGCTGAATTGCTTAAACAGCCCTCAGCCCACCCCAGAACCGTGTGGTACCTGTGAGGTTTGCCGAGCGATCGCCAATGGCTCCGCCCTCGATGTGATTGAAATTGACGCCGCCAGCAACACAGGGGTTGACAACATTCGAGAGCTAATTGAACGTGCTCAATTTGCCCCCGTCCAGTGCCGTCACAAAGTTTATGTCGTTGATGAGTGTCATATGCTCAGCACCGCCGCGTTCAATGCGCTGCTGAAGACCTTAGAAGAACCGCCTGCTCATGTGGTCTTTGTTTTAGCGACTACCGATCCGCAGCGGGTACTACCGACGATTATTTCGCGCTGTCAGCGGTTTGACTTTCGCCGGATTCCGCTGGCTGCTCTGATTGAGCATTTGAGCTGGATTGCAGCTCAAGAAAAAATTGCCATTGCGGACGAAGCCATTCGTTTAGTGGCTCAGATGGCGCAAGGGGGCTTGCGGGACGCTGAAAGTTTGCTCGATCAGCTAAGTTTGCTGGCTGGACAAGTCACAGTTGAGCGCGTTTGGGATTTGGTGGGAGCAGTACCTGAGCAAGATTTGCTGGCTCTGGTGCAGGCGATCGCGGCTGATCAAGCAGCAACCGTTTTAGAGCAGACGCGACAGTTATTAGATCGCGGTCGCGAACCGCTGGTTGTACTGCAAAGTCTGGCCGGATTTTACCGCGACTTGTTGATTGCAAAAACAGCCAGCGATCGCTCAGACTTAGTGGCCGTTACGGCTACCACTTGGGCAGCTATGAAAGCTTTTGGCCAAACCGTAGCGTTACCCTTGCTTTTAACCGGGCAGCAGCATTTGCGACAGGCAGAACTGCAAGTGCGCCATACAACCCAGCCCCGCTTGTGGCTAGAGGTAACCCTTTTGGGGCTATTGCCCTCCACGGCTCAAACAGCCCTTGCTGCCGCCCCAGTTGCTCAGGCTCCAGTCGCTCAGGCTCCAGTTGCCGCTACTCCAAGTCCCGCCCGCCCCTCAGCCCCAGCCAAGACATCCCCACCCGCTACCGATTCTCCCACGGCCAAACCTTCATCCCTCGTTGTCCCTGCTTCTCCTCCGCCAACTCCCGACCCAACGCCATCGCTTGCAACTTCGGAGCCAACCCAGCCCGCCCCTACAGCCCGCCCCCCTGACGGCGATCTCGCCGCCCTTTGGCAAACCGTTATTAATGCCGTGGCTTCCAATGCCACCCAAATGCTGTTGCGGCAATGGGGCTGTTTGCTCAAGTTTGACGGCAAGCAAGCTGAAATTGGCATTACCGAACGCTGGCTCAAAAGTACGAAAGAAGATCGGCTACCCATGATTGAGCAAGCCTTTCAGAAAGCTCAGGGACAAGCGATCGCAGTTAAATTTACCGCCGTTTCCACAGATACCATTCGGGCTTTTCAAGACCGATCAAGTGTCAACAAGCCGACGAGTCATTCGTCTACCACAAGCCCTTTACCAACGCCAACCCCTCAGCCTGCGGCTGAACCATCCTGGCAAACCCACCAAGGGCAGAAAGGGCTAATTTCAGCTGCACCTGCCAAAACGCCTGAAACTGCCCTTAAAACTCAGATACCCACTGATCCAGCCCCACCCCCCCCTGACAGCACTCTACCAGTAGCCCCAGCCCCCCTAAGTTGGCAACCTGAAAGCGACCTCGATCGTGCCGTCAAAAGCTTCGCCCAATTTTTCAACGGACAAGTCGTAAACTTAGACACGGCTGAGTCATCAGCCAATGCCGCCGCCGATCAAACCAGCCCCACAAAGCCGCAGTCCGCCGATCGAGAAGTGCCGTTTTAGCCAAAGGTGGTGCCGTTCCAACCCCACATGGCTCCTTTCGCATCGGCAAACTCAATGTAGGTACGGTTTTGGGGCACCCCCAGCGCTTGTTCCACTTTGGCGCAAAAGGCTTGGCTCATAGTTGCAGTTTTAGCTGCGCCCATAGTGCCGACGCTTTTAATTTCGATATAGCAAACCGGATCGGTTGTTCCGGCAAACGTCATTGGCACATTGCCTTCAAAAGCCGTCATGACGTAAGACTCTGGCTTACCCAACTGCTGAGCCAGGTTAGCTGACAGTTCTTTGAGCATAGCTTCAACCTCAGTTTTGGCAGGCGCAGCAACGGAGGTTTGAACTTTAATCAGCGGCATGGTGCTATGAGAATGTCATCGTAGAGGACAAGGCTATTAAACCATGCCCCTTTTAGGGGTTTCAAACCCAGTGGCCTTAAAGTACCCTAGCCCTGAGCAACGCCGTGGGCAAGCAGCGCAGCTTCCGCAGCGTCGGCACATAGGCGCGTTGATTAAAGACATCGTATTGATTTTCTTCAATCACGTCTAAAATTTTGCGATAGAGCATTAAAGCGGCCCAAACAGGCCAGCGACCATCGGCACTCAGTACGCTGATCCCTTTTTCGGCTTCAGCATAATATTTGCGGGCTCGCCGAATTTGAAACTGCATGAGCGATCGCCAGCGATCGTCAAGAACGCCGTTGAGTAAATCTGCTTCGGTGTAGTCAAAAAGCTGCAAATCTTCCAAAGGTAGGTAGATGCGACCGCGTCGAGCATCTTCGCCAACATCGCGCAGAATATTCGTCAACTGGTTGGCAATGCCTAAAGCAACAGCTTCATCAGCGGGGTAAGGCGATGACTGTTTTTCCGTCCAAGGTGCCGAGTGGTAGCTAGGATCAACCCCCATAACCGCCGTAGACATCAACCCCACCGTGCCTGCCACTCGATAGCAGTAAAGGTGCAGTTCTTCAAAGGTTTTGTAGCGGGCGCGATAAAGATCCATCCGCTGGCCAGCAATCATGTCTCGAAACGGCTGAATGTCTTGAGGGAACTTTTCCAGCGTGTCTACCAGGGCAATGTCGGCATCTTCTACCGGATGGCCAGCAAAAATAGACTCTAGCTGAGCTTCCCAGCGATCGAGAGTTTCTTCTGTGGTAAATCGCGCTTGCGGCCCATCTACTAGCTCATCTGTGCGGCGGCACCAAACATAAATCGCCCAAATTGCCCTCCGCTTGGCCTCCTGCATCAGCAGTGTCCCTAAGTAGAAGGTTTTTGAATATTCAGCGGTAATTTGACGACAAAGCTCGTAGGCTTCTGTTAAGGAAGCGAGCGATCGCCGAGAGGGAGATTCAGAAAGTTGCAGCATCAATATCCCGAGCAGGAGAATGGACAGTGTCGCAATCAGCCACCAGCACTGACAATAGCTAACAAAATCAAGGAATCTGGCGCAACTGTCAACACAGGTATAGATGTATCAGCATGAGCGCTAGTGCTGCCGTCATGAGCTGCCTAGAGGCTGCAATTCTGGTTTGATGCCCTCTCCAGGAGCGACTTGCTGGTTGGTGACAATTGCCTGAGCAGCGAGTTTACCTGAAAGCACAGCCCCTTCCATGCTGCCTAAATAGCGTTGCATCGTGTAGCTGCCTGCCAGGTAAAAATTGGCAATCGGCGTCTCTTGAGAAGGCCGATAAGCCTGCCGTCCAGGAATTGCTTTATAGACCGATCGGGGGGTTTTCACCACCTGATACTTCAATAGTTTAGCCGGATTCGCGCTGCCAAAATGGTGGGGAAAAAGATTCTGTAGCTCTTTCAAGGTAGCGTCAACAATGTCTGCGTCACTGCGATCAATCCAGTCTTGAGCCGGAGCCAGTACCAGCTCTAGCATTGAGCGATCGGGATTGGCGTACTCGCGACAGGTGTTACTCATATCGGCGTAGACGCTGAGCAAATCTGAGCGAGAGAACAATAGCTGGTCAATATCTGTCAGTTTGCGGTCAAACCATAAGTGCAAGTTGATTACAGGCACCCCTTCTAAGCCTTCTAGCTTTTGGAAAAACGGCATTGCTTTCCAGGGAGCCGGGGTCAATACTTTCATCACGTCAACCGAAACCGCGCCGACGTAAACATCTGCGGTAATGACTTCATCATCAGCCCCGTTGAGTCCCCGGATCAAAAAGCCCTTTACCGTATGGTCTTCGTTAAGCAAAATTTGCTTCAGCGGTTTTTGTAGGTGAACTTCGCCGCCGCGATCGCAAATGTAGTCAACCATGGGCTGGCACAAACGCTCGGTCGGTGAACCGTCTAAGAAGGCAATTTTAGAGCCGTAGCGCTCTTGCAAAAAGCGATTGAGCGCTGTCAGCGGAATAGTAGCGGAAACTTCGTCTGGATTGATAAAGGTCAGGGCTTTGGATGCGGCAATAAAAATATCGGTATTAACCCGCTCATCTACCCCTTGTCGCCTTAGCCACTCTAGCAACGAGTATTGATCCATGTCTTCAACGTATTTCTGCCCGCGCACGACTGCTGGCAGCAGACCCACCGCAAAGCGGATCTTTTGGTTCCAACTCAACATGTCGTTGTTGCGCAGAATCGACATGATGACGTTGACTGGGGCTGGTATATCGGGCACATCAAAGCGAGACAGCACCCCAGGCTTGTCAGGCTGATTGAAAATCAGCGTGTGCTCTTTCCATTGCAGGTGATCCTCAATGCCCAGCTCTTTAAGGAGCTGTAGCATGTTGGGATAAGCCCCAAAAAAGGCGTGCAAACCTGTTTCGTACCAGTCTCCATCTTCGTCTTTCCAGGCGGCCACCAAGCCACCTAGAACATCTCGGCTTTCTAACAAAACAGGGGTATGTCCGGCATCCACCAGGTACTTTGCACAGGCAAGACCTGCTAGACCCGCTCCCGCGATCGCAACGCGCATGAACTGCTCAACCTCTTCTGCGGCTTTACTTCAACTTCATACATGTCCCTTTATTATGTTGCAAAGCGTTACATTGCGCTAGCCAATTGACCTAACATAAAGTTCGGCAGTCTCTCGTCAAGTCGATAGGATAGGGATATCATAGGAGACTCGGCAAAATTGCCAGAAACTGTCAGTTATTAACGCTAGGCTCAAAATAGGGGCAGGCGGGCTTAGAACGATTACGCTTGGCAGGCTTAACAATGGTTGGAATACGGGGGTTAGCTCGTGCAAAAGACTAACTTTGATTTTTTGGTTCACTCAGATCCGGCGATCGCTCAAATTCTGCAGCGGGAACTCCAGCGTCAGCAGGCGCACTTAGAGTTAATTGCCAGCGAAAATTTTACGTCGCCCGCAGTCATGGCCGCTCAGGGGTCGGTGCTAACCAACAAGTATGCTGAGGGGCTACCCGGCAAGCGCTACTATGGCGGTTGCCAGTTTGTTGACGAAGCAGAAACCTTAGCAATTGAGCGAGCGAAGGAGCTATTCGGGGCGGCTCACGCCAATGTGCAGCCCCATTCAGGGGCACAGGCTAACTTTGCCGTCTTTTTGGCACTGTTGCAGCCCGGTGACACGATCATGGGCATGGATCTTTCCCACGGCGGTCACCTGACCCACGGTTCGCCCGTTAACGTATCGGGTAAGTGGTTTGAGGTGCAGCATTACGGGGTCAGCCCTGATACCGAGCAGCTAGACTATGACCAAATTCGAGATCTAGCCCTACAGCATCGGCCTAAGCTGATGATCTGTGGCTATTCGGCTTATCCCCGCACGATTCATTTTGATAAATTTCGGGCGATCGCTGACGAAGTAGGCGCTTATTTACTGGCCGACATTGCTCATATTGCTGGGCTAGTGGTCACAGGTCATCATCCCAACCCTGTCCCCTACTGCGACGTTGTTACCACCACTACTCACAAAACCTTGCGCGGCCCTCGCGGAGGACTCATTTTGACGCGGGATGCCGAACTGGGCAAAAAGTTGGACAAAGCCGTTTTTCCCGGCAGCCAGGGGGGGCCGCTAGAGCATGTCATTGCCGCTAAAGCGGTCGCTTTTGGAGAAGCGCTACGGCCTGATTTCAAAACTTATTCAGCCCAGGTGATTGAAAACGCTCAGGCGCTAGCTGCTCAACTACAACAGCGCGGCTGCAAAACAGTTTCTGGAGGAACAGACAACCATCTGGTTTTGGTTGATCTGCGCTCTGTCGGCATGACGGGCAAGCGGGCTGATCAGCTTGTTAGCGAAGTCAACATCACCGCTAACAAAAACACAGTGCCCTTCGATCCAGAATCGCCGTTTGTCACCAGCGGTCTGCGGTTAGGGTCGCCAGCGATGACGACGCGCGGCCTAGGGGCAGCAGAGTTCACAGAGATTGCTGACATTATTGCCGATCGACTTTTGCAACCTGAAGACGTAGCCGTCACCCAAAACTGTCGGCAACGAGTGGCTCAGCTTTGCGATCGCTTTCCGCTCTATCCCCATCTAACGGGCTTGGTACCCGCCTTAACCTAAAAATTTAGCGGCTGAAAAAGCCAAAATTTTTCCCATCTTTAGACAATCCATGCAAACAATCTGTGTCAGGCCCGTTTTCAGGGTTTACAATCTGTCATAGTTTGCATGGATTTTTTGTAGATAACTGTTGAGTTAAGCGATCGCATTCCTGTACACTCTGGCTGACTCTTGTAAGATTCGTAAGCCCTTTTAGAAAGCCGTCAGATGCACTCCCAGCTGTATCATCTCTTAGCCTTTGTTATCTCCGCCATTGTCGTTTTGTTGGTGACGCCCATCGTCAAACGAATTGGCCTCAAAAGTGGACGTGTGGATCTACCCGGAGGTCGAAAGGTTCACAGTCAGCCAATGGTTCGACTGGGTGGGGTTTCTATTTTTGTCGGCACCTTAGTGGCTCTACTGATTGTTTGGGGAACAGGTGGATTTATCGACTCTACCGGACAACCCCTAGGCCCCACCCACGAATATGAGATCTGGGGCGTCACTATTGGTGGACTGGCTTTTTTCCTGATTGGCCTGATGGATGATCTCTTTGGTCTATCGGCTTTAAGCCGCTTGTTTATGCAAGCAGTGGTTGCAGCCCTGGCTTGGCATGTAGGCGTTAGCATTGATTTTTTGACCATTCCGGCAATGGGTTTGGTATCTTTGCCCATTTGGGTTAGCTTGCCAGTCACCATTGTTTGGTTAGTGGGCATGGCCAATGCCATCAACTGGATAGACGGGTTAGACGGGCTAGCTGCGGGTGTTTCTGGCATTGCCGCCGTCATTATGCTAATTGTCAGCCTGTTTATGAATCAGCCCGCTGCCGCCTTAATCGCTGCGGCAGTCGCAGGGGGCGCTTTGGGCTTTTTACGCTACAACTTCAACCCAGCCCAAATTTTTATGGGCGATGGCGGCGCTTATTTTATGGGCTTTACGCTGGCGGGGGTCGGCGTTATTGGTTTAGTCAAAAGCGTGACAACAGCAGCGGTTTTTTTGCCGTACCTGATTTTGGCCGTCCCCATTTTAGACATGTCAGCCGTCATTTTTGATCGCCTGCGCTGTGGCAGTTCGCCATTTGTAGCTGACAAACGGCATTTGCACCACCGCTTACTCAATGCGGGGCTGTCTCATCGATTCACTGTCTTATTTATTTATACGCTAACGCTCTGGGTCGGCAGTTTGGCCTTGGCCTTTTCGGGCATGCCCAGCGGCGGAGCCTATGCCGTCGGCGCTACGGTTTTACTCAGCTATACAGGGTGGAAAGTCAGACAGCTTTCGCGTCAGTAAGGGTAAACATAGGGTCGAATCATGGTTTTGGCGGTAAAGGCGTGAAAGGTTTTCGTCACGGTGCCTCCCCGCCGCAGGGCGATAGTAGCCGTTTCTTCTATGCCAGCAAAGTAAGGGCGATAAGCCGCTAAAATTTCTGGCTGCTGATAAAATTGGTCGCTGGTGAGGTACAAAGCTGTTTTGCCTAACCACTGAGCCGGGTCATACCAGAAGGCAAAGCCGCGCGGATCTGGAGAAAAAACGGTGACGGGAACTGACGTTAGAGGGCGTATGGCCATATCGATATAGCCAGCCAGGAAAAGATCGTTAGTAAAAACGAAGTCTGTGTTTTTGAGGGCGGCTGTGAGTTCTGGGGAAGCCGCAAAAGCCTGATGCAGCGATCGCGGGTCGATTAAGGCAGTAGTTGGATCTTGCGGCGGCGGCACAAATCCGCCCAACAGCGCATACTGGCTCGGCTGCTGAAAAATACCCAAGTTAACGTGCAGCGAGACGAGGAGTAACAGGCTAGCGCCGCTAAGTCCGGTACCTACTAGCCAGCGGCGCAATGTATGCCCTCGCCAGTGGCTAGCTTCTTCTGCTAGCAATATGGTTATTCCCCAAAAGCCGGGGGCGGGCCAGCCAGGTAAAATCGGCTGAGCGCCGCCCAATAAGGTAAAGCCCAGCATAATCGGTAACGATACCCAGAGAATCAAAGCTTTTTTATCGAGTTGCCAGATCTCTACCGAGGGCTTTGGGCTAAAGCGCTGGCGTTGTTGCCAAAGCGATCGCCCTGCCACCCCCCACAGCGGCCAGCCAATGGTTGGAAATAAATAGCCCAGTTCCATCAGCAAAACGCCGAGCAAGCTTAAAAGCGAATAGCCACTTGCCTCAGACGTTTCAAACCGCATTGAAAGCTGAAACTGAAATGAAATCCAGTCGTGCTGCAAATTCCAAAACCACAGGGGAAATAGGGTGGCAACAAACAGGACTAAGGCAGCAAGCGTCCAAGGCGAAGTTAAAGCTTTGCGGTAAGCAGCCTGACTCAGGCAAAAACCAACCAATCCTAGCCCTAAAACAAAGCCATGATATTTGCCCAAGCAGGTAAGCCCCAGCAAAACACCCAGTCCGGCAATCCGCCAGCTTGGGCGATAAACAGCAGCGCGATCGCCTTGATTAGGAAAAAATTCTAGCGTGGCTAAATAAAGAGTGGCCGTCCAAAAAAAGATCAGCGGATTTTCTGGTGAAGTTAGTAGACCAAAGCCGACGGTAAAAAGGGGCGTCACTGTCGCGATCGCTACAGCTAGAAGTCCTACCTGCTGATCAAACAAGCGTTTAGCCGTGAGATAGAGCCAGCCCAAGCTGCCCGTGTACAACAGCAGAGCGCCTATCCGAATGGTAAAAGGAGAAATCAGCCCCGTTAGCTGCCAGCCTAGCCGGGTGGAAAAGGCAACTAGCAAAGGATGGTCGAAATAACTCCAGTGCAGATGCCGACTGTAGAGATAGTAATAAGCCTCGTCAAAACCGGGTGATAGAAGATAAGCACAGATACTGCGAAACAGCAGTCCGCCCAGCAGTAAATACGCCAAATTTGCGGTCTGTTGCCCTCGTTTTTGCCAGCGAAAAGCCTTTGCCATAAAGGCATAGTACCGCAATCAGGCATTCTGGCTCTGATGACAAAAACGGCCTGAGCTTTAGCTCAATTGGCTTGGCTTAGCCAAAACGCTTCAGCCCGATTGCCAGTCCAGCAAATATTAAAAATCCTGACAAGCCTAAGGGTTCTGGTACTGACGCGATCGGTTCAGTCGAGCCAAACGTACCTGCAAAATTATCAATAATGAAGCGGCCAAAATCGCTGCTAAAGTTAAACTCCCCATAAGCTGCGGTACCAGAAAAACTAACAGCCATTTCACCTTCTGGAAAATTGCTGCTGCCAAGCGCTGTATCAGTAAACAGTCCTGACACCTGTGTAGAAGCCAGCAGACTATCGGCTGCATTAAACAGGCTAAACGAGGCAAAGGTAGCTGGCCCTTCAGTCAGACTGTTTAAGGCAAAACCAAACCGAATAGAATCAACAGCGCCGTTTAGAAATTCAACCCTGAGATCGGGATTAAGCAAAGAGGTTCCTTCTAAACCGGGTTCTTCTACAAAGTTTTGATTCAATCCCGGCCCTACAGTTCTGAAACCCAACACATCTGTCGTGCTGAAGATAACATCGTCAATGCCATCGCCATCGCCATCAAAACCAAACGATGTTTCGTCTTCAACCAAATCGTCAAAAGTGATGATGGCAGCTTCAACCATCGCCACGTTCAAGCCTGAAGCTAAGACAGCACCTGTCACCAAAACCGCAATTTTTGAAGGGGACATAGTAGCTCCATAGATATTGAAGAAGGCTCTATGAGGCTATTATGGATCCTTTGATCAAAAAAGCCGTGTTCTCCAAATGACAATTTGTGTCTATCTTAAAGCGTTCGCTTTCTTCGCTGAAATGATATGTTGACAGGGAAAAACTTGGGCGAAACAGCAATGAAGGGAAGCGCCGAGATTATCTGTGTAGGAACCGAACTGCTATTGGGCGATATTCTTAACAGCAATGCCCAGTATCTAGCCCAACAGCTCGCTCAGCTTGGCATTCCTCACTATTATCAGACGGTTGTAGGCGACAATGTCGCTCGTATTCAGCAAGCAGTGGCGATCGCCTGTGAGCGATCGCAGTTTCTGATCTTTACGGGTGGTTTAGGCCCCACCCCTGACGACTTAACCACCGCAACCCTGGCCAGCTTTTTTGGAACCCCTCTAATTGAGCGCCCTGAGATTTTGCAAGACATTCAGCAAAAGTTTGCCCAGCGTGGTCGAACCATGAGCGACAACAATCGCAAGCAAGCCCTACTGCCTGAAGGAGCTGAGGTGCTGCCCAATCCGGTTGGCAGCGCTCCGGGCATGATTTGGCAACCGCGCCCCGATTTGCTGATCATGACTTTTCCGGGGGTTCCTAGCGAAATGCGGGCAATGTGGCAGACCACCTCAGTCGCCTATCTCAAACAGCAGGGTTGGGTAGGCTCAACCATTTACAGCCGCACCCTGCGTTTTTGGGGTATCAGCGAATCCGCCCTGGCTGAAAAAGTTGCACCTTTTTTTGACCAAGAAAATCCCACCGTTGCGCCTTACGCTAGCCGTGGCGAGGTGAGGCTACGAATTTCAGCTAAAACGGCTTCAGAGGTAGCCGCTCAACAGTTGATTCAGCCTGTTGAAGCGGCCATTCGAGAAATTGCTGGCGCTGATTGCTTTGGAGCCGATGAAGACACCTTAGCGGCTGTTGTAGGAAAAGGTTTGCGATCGCGATCGCAAACCCTGTCTGTAGCCGAATCTTGTACAGGGGGCGGGCTGGGTCAAGCACTCACAGCAGTTGCGGGTAGTTCTGAATATTTTCGCGGCGGCTTGATCGCCTATGACAACGCTGTCAAAAAAGTTTGGCTCAACGTCGAAGCTAAGGCGCTTGAAACAGATGGAGCCGTTAGCGATATTGTCGCCCAACAAATGGCAGCAGGCATAAAAACCCAATTGCAAACCGATTGGGGTATTGGAATTACTGGCATTGCTGGCCCTGATGGCGGCAGTGCTGATAAGCCAGTAGGACTAGTTTACATTGGCCTCAGCGACCCGGAAGGTCACACCCAAAGCTATGCCTATCACTTCGGCAGCGATCGCGGTCGAGAATGGGTACGTCACGTCAGTGTTTGTACGGCGTTAGACTTGTTGAGACGACGTTTTTTGTAGCCTCCGGAACCTAGCTGATGAAATCCATCCGCTGATATGCTTGATCATTTGCGGCAATTCGTTATCATGGATACACATATGCCCTCTGCGACAGATCGCTGTATAGCGTCTGACTTTTGAGTAGCTGGGAACTCGAAGGATATAGAAAGCTGAAAACAGATAGGGATAAGGAGCTTTCCAACGGATGGACTACATTGAAAAGGCTCTCGAAAAGCTGAAAGAGTGGGTAGACAAGCTAGTAGATGCTTTGTTTGGGCCACAGCCACAGCCAGAACAAGAGCCGATTCCAGTTCCTGTAGACGATCGTCCGCGTCGTGGATACTAGGTGTGCGGCTGCTTTTGAGGCTGTCCCTTGTTAAGTATCTTAATTGTTCACGGGCCTAACTTGAACCTGTTAGGGCGTCGAGAGCCGGGTGTTTACGGTCAGCAAACGCTTGCAGATATTAATGACCGCTTGACTCAGGCGGCAAATCAGCTAGAGGCTGAACTGACGTTTTTTCAGTCCAATTCTGAAGGCGCTTTGATAGATGCGATTCAGGCAGCGCTCGATCGCCACCACGGGCTTGTTATCAACCCAGGAGCCTACACGCACACAAGCGTTGCCATTCGTGACGCGATCGCGGCGGTAGCCATACCTACCGTAGAAGTCCATCTCAGCAACATTCATCGGCGCGAGTCTTTTCGCCACCACTCTTATATTGCGCCCGTTGCCATCGGCCAGATTTGTGGCTTTGGCTCAGAAAGCTATTTGTTGGGCTTGCAAGCTTTAGTCAGCTACTTGCAAACGCAAGCGGCTACGACCTGAGCGCCCGCCCAATACCGACTGCGGCTAAAGACAGAAGACAGGCGGCAGAAGAAGCTTTTGCCTCAGATTAACGCTTCCATCTACAGCACAGGCAAATTAGCCGCCCGGTTCTAGGCTTTGTTTTAGCCACCTACACCCAAAAACCAGACGACCCTACCAGCGAGGAGCCTCTGCCAGCAAGCTTTGAGCCTGCTGAGGCGGCAACGGCTTTGAGAAGAAATAGCCCTGGCCATACTTACAGCGAAAAGTTTTAACTAAATCAAACTGCTTAGCCGTTTCAATGCCTTCGGCGACTACATCTACCCCAAGACGGTGAGCTAGCGTAGTAATGGTCTGGGTGATGGCTAACCCTGAGTTTTCGTCGTTAGCATCCATAACGCCAATAAAAGAGCGATCGACTTTTAAGGCATTGATGGGAAAACGGTGTAAATAGCTCAAAGAAGAGTAGCCCGTACCAAAGTCGTCAATACAAATTTGCAGACCCAAATCTCTCAAAACAGACAGCGTATCTTTAGAGAGCTGGGTATTTTCCATGATGACGCTCTCGGTAATTTCTAGTTTGAGACGCTCAGGCGTTAAGCTAGCTTGGTGCAACGCCCGTTCAATTTGTTTAGCCAGGTGCGGATTGCTAAATTGCTTGCCAGAAAGATTCACGCTCATGGTTAAATCCTTTGCCTGAGGCAGCCCTTGTTGCCATTGACAAAGCTGGCGACAGGCTTCAAACAGCATCCATTCGCCAATGGGTAAAATCAGTCCTGTTTCTTCGGCCAGATGGATAAAAGTCTGCGGCGCGACTAAGCCTTGTTGCGGATGCAACCAGCGAATTAGAGCTTCAAACCCGACAATAGTTCCCTCTTGCAAAGCCACGATGGGCTGATAGTAAAGCTGAAATTCTTGGCGTTCAATCGCTCGGCGCAGGTCATTATCGAGTTGCAGTAGCCCGACCATTTGTTCGTGCATGTTTTGGTTGAACTGCTCATAGCAGGCTCGTCCCTGAGCTTTGGCTTGATACATTGCCGTATCGGCATCTCTTAGTAACTGGTCGGGCTTGTCGTAATTGGAGGTACTGGCTGCAATCCCAACGCTGGCACTAACGAAGATTTCACGTCCACTGATTAAAACAGGGGTCGTCATCGACTGTAGAATACGCTCCGCTACGTCAGTCGCTTCTTGAATGGTGGTGAGATCTTCTAGCAACACGGTAAATTCGTCACCGCCTAAGCGAGCCACCGTATCGCCTGCTCGCAGGCAGGTCGTCAGCCGATTGGCGATCGCAATTAGTAGCTGATCACCAACGAAATGACCCAAACTGTCGTTGACAACCTTGAAGCGATCGAGATCAATAAACAAAACCGCAAACAAATAGCTTTTACGACGTTTGGAAAGTTTGATGACATGATCAACCCGCTCTAGGAAAGACTGACGATTGAGCAATCCCGTCAAATGGTCGTGCAGCGCTTCATGGCGTAATTGTTGCTCAAACGTCTTGCGCTTGGTAATGTTGCGTACAATTGCCAGCACTTTCTGAGCGCTGTTCCAAACAAGCCGCACTTCACAGTAGAGGGATTGCTCTGTTTCAGCCGTCCATTCACAGTCAAAGGTATAAGTTTCTTGAGAGGTGAGGGTTTGTCGAATACCTGTGAGCAGTTGTTGGGCGATCGCCGCTGGCAGCACCTCAACAATGTTTCGCCCTACGTGAGCCTCAGAGAGGATCGCTAGTTGCGGGTCTTTAGCAGGCTTAACCCGCAAAATATTGCCTTGGGGGTCTAAATCTACAATCAGATCAGGAATAGCGGTTAAGAGAGCCTGTTCTTTGGCTTGGCTATGGCAAAGCTTCAGATTTGTCTGATAGCGCTCTGTCACATCAAAAGTGTAGCTGCGAATTAAATGCGTCTCTGCCATCAGACAGGCAAATTGTTCAAAAACGCGATCGCCGACTCTAATTTCTCTAAATAGGGTGCTGCTTTGAGTTTTTTGAAAGATTGACTCTAAGTTTTCTAAAATGGGATGCTTTAGCTTTTGCTCTAATAAGTTTGGAAACTTATGTCTGGCAGCTAGATTGCAATAAGAAATATTGCCAGTAGACGAAAGCTCAATAACAGGTGTAGGAATTAACTCTAGAAAAGAAGCAATTTGATATAACTCTGTTTTAGATAATTTGTCTAATCGGCTATTGACCGAATTCGAAGATGCCAAGTCTTTCTCAGTAGAAAGGGATAGTTCAACCTGCCCTAGCGGAGAAGCACTCAGCAAGTGAAAATCATAAATGTTTTGAAATTGATAATAACGGATACACGTTTTTTGAGATAGCTGAATAACGTCGCCATGTTCTAAAGTTTTGGAAAAGCAAGGTTGACCGTTCACCGTTAGCCCGTTGGTGCTGCGTTTTCCCTGCAGATCGCCATCTACAATCCGAAATATGTAAGTGTTGTCTTGGTTCTGCTTAACCCGATACAAATGAGCGTGGTACCGAGAAATACTTTTCGCACTAAAAACAATAGAATTTTTTGAACTCCGGCCAATGGAGTAAACACATTTTTCTAGATAGACAACTCGCTGATCTTGTTGCTCTTCAAGAATTAAAAAATGGAGGGACTGCTTATCTTCTTGCATTGCACGCCTGAAAATGTGTTGAATGAGTCTATCTCCTTTTATTTAGACTCTTGTTAGCTATAGTACCGCCGCCAATGGTGGAACTATAGGGCCTCCATGTCCCTGTAAAAATCTTATTTTCAGCTTGATACTGCCAAAGACCAAACCGTATTCTCGCGGAGGAGAAGAAAAATAATTAGCAGCAATGTCATACAACAATATACAAATTGCTCAAACGCGTCTTTTAATTGCGCATTAGTGCGTAATTTAATTGCGCATTAGTGCGTAATTTAGCTGGTGAGTCGCTATCGTTTCCCCTGCGGAATCTAACGATTAGGGTTTCTAAACGGTAGCCACATGGCTTGGCTGAACACACTATTTGGGTCACTGGCGATCGCTTTAGCTGTTTTAATCAGTCCGTGTAGTGGCCCCTCACTCAGACGGGGCTTCTAAAGGACCGCGAGTAACCCCTAATTGACTAGACAACTTTAGCGTTTGCCAGAGCCGGGTACCGCTGATTTGACCTTGAAGCAATTGCTGATAGGAGGTAATGATTTGTTTCACCTGAGTCGGTGTTTCCTGTAAAAATTCCAGACGAAAATGCCGCAGTCCCAAATTCAGCAAACGATGAACATATTCTGAACCCGTTTGTGCCACCCCGTTGTACACCGTGTTACGACAGCCAGCATCGGCTTGCAGAATGTGTTCTGTACCGACTCGATCTCTCACTTTGACCTGATGGGCTTCACAAGGACGACCACAATCGCGGAAATCTTGTCCTGTTGAAAGAAAGGCACAAAACACACAATGCTCCATATGAAACAGGGGCATGTGCTGATGAATAGTCACTTCCAGCCAATAGGGCGGCGTCTGGCTAAGTAAATCACTGAGCTGCTGAATATTTAAATCGTAGGAAGCTGTCAGCCGTTCTAAACCTAGTTGTTTGAAATAGTCAGCGGTAAGGGGGTTAGCGACGTTGAGGGAAAAGTCGCCAATACAGCGCTCTCCAGCAAAGTAGCTAAGCTGATCGTAGTTACGCACTAAGTAGCCGTCAGCTTTGGCTCGTTTGACCTGCTCTAAAATGTAAACTTCGCTGGGTTTGGTGATGCGGGGCGGGGCTAGCCAGAGGCTTAAGGGCAAGGCGGTCGTGTCAGTTTGAGCGGCTGAACGCTGTTGATTGACCCACTCAATCGCCTGCTGATATTTGCGCGGATCTTCAAATTCACAGTAAAGAGTGGTAACCCCTGTACTCAAAGCCGCCTGCAACTGCGGTAAGTTACGCACCAGCACAATTAGCTGCGGCGAGGAGGCTACCTCAGGGGCGGAGAGGGGGGGCAGCAGCGTTTGATAAGTCGTCGCCGATTGCAAGTGCCATTTGAGCGGTTGTTGACGCAGTTGTACAAGCTGAGCTACCAAGTCGCGCCGGAGCTGATTAAGTTCGCTGACAGGCAGCATTAGCGCTCCTATCAGGTGATTGGTTAACTGCGCTAAATAAAAGGGGGTATTGCCCAAACGGCCTAACTGTTGTTCTAGGGTTTGGGTGGTCAGCGGTCGTTTGTGTGCCTCAACCAATAGCCGATCAGACTCAATCTGCACCACATGACCCTGGCGATCGCGGCCAACTAGCGTTAACGGCTGGTCAACCTGGCCGTAGACTTCAAGCAGTAGCGGTTGCTGAAAGTGAGGGCGATCGCCGCTATAGGTTTGGCGTACTTGTTTTTCCAGTTCAGGATCGCTGGTTTTCCAGAGCTTGTCGCCAACTCGAATTTGGCTCAAATCTAAGTCGCGACGACCAAAGGTGAGTCGTGTTCGAGATGCTTGGGTTGCGACGCTATAGACCCGTCCCCCTTGTTCGCTAGCTTCGGGATGCCCTCCATCAAAAACAACCCCATCACCGGGTTTGACTGCAGCCGTCAACTCCACCTCAACCCCGGTTTGGCTGACTCGCTTAACCTCACCTAAGTAAACACCGCGTTTTTTACCAAAGCGGCCATGCACCAGGGTTTGATTGCGGTTTCCTTCAAACCAGCCTGAATCTAGACCGCGCGAAAAAGACATTTCTAGCGCATAGCGATCGCTGGGCAACACCGTATAGCGATCAGCCGCCGACTGTAAAACCCGATCGAGTGCCTGACGGTAAACCCGCGTAACGTTCGCCACGTACTCGGGTGTTTTCAAACGCCCTTCAATTTTGAGACAGGTAACCCCTGTTTGAACCAGTTCGGGCAAAACAGCTAAGCCTGAGAGGTCTTGAGGACTGAGTAAATAACGGCGATCGCCTAAATCAACCGTCTCTCCATCTGCAACCAGTTCATAGGGCATGCGGCAGGCTTGGGCACATTCACCCCGATTAGCCGATCGGCCACCTAAAGCTTCACTGGTTAAACACTGCCCTGAATAGGCCACGCATAAGGCTCCATGAACAAAAACTTCAAGCGGCACCTCTAGAGCCTGTGTTTTTAGCTGCTGCTGAATTTTGTGAATTTGTTTGAGCGAACATTCTCGCGCCAAAACCACAAGCTGACAGCCCAACGCCTGGGCAAAGGCTACCCCAGCAGCACTGGTAACGGTCATTTGCGTAGACGCATGCATCGGAAAATCGACAGACAAATGCCGAATCAGTCGGCAAAGCCCCACATCCTGCACAATGACGGCATCGACCCCAGCCGCAATCATCGTACGCAAATACTGTTCGGCAGCAGCAAATTCATGCGTAAAAACCAGCGTATTGAGGGTGACATATCCCTTAACACCGCGCTTATGCAGATAAGCCATCAACCGGGGTAAATCTGCTTGGGTAAAATTTTCAGCCCGCATGCGGGCGTTAAACTGCTCTAAGCCAAAATAAATGGCATCAGCCCCATTTTCAATCGCGGCTTTAGCACAGTCCCAATTACCTGCCGGAGCCAATAACTCAGGCCGCTGGTAGTAATGCTTTGAAGGGGCAGCAGATGACTGCGGCGTTGTCGTCATGGCAAAAGCAGCTTAATCGGCATAATATAGACCCAACCGTCTTTATGGTAGATCAGGCCGGATGGTGTAGAAAAACAGGCCGACGAATTCTACCTTCTGATATTGACCGATCTAAGCTTGATCTTGTTAAGGTCAATGTAGTCAGCGCGTAATCAAGATGGCCCAACCGACTTCTGGCCAATGGAACGTTGTTCAGTTTCTAGAAACGCTTAACTTTTTTGGTGAAGTGCCATTTCTCGGCAGTATTCGATGGTTACAGCAAATGTTTGACCGCTCCGCCGTGATGTCGGCTCCTAGCCTGCCTGAAGCAGCTAAATCAGGCAATATCCTGGTCGCGGGTGCCAGCACCGACTTAGGCAAATTTTTTATAGAAGTCTTACGCCAGCGACGCTATCCCTTCCAGATTTGGCCAGCGGATGCGGCTCAATCAGCCTCCTTACACGCCAGCTTGGCTAAGCTTGAGCCTGAATGCTGCAATAACATCAGCGCTATTTTTGTTTGTGATAACATCCCTGCAGCCGAACTCATCCAGCCTTTACAGCCGCTCTGCTGCCTTGATCCGTTTCCTCAGGTGACCCATCGCCTGTTTGACTTTAATCAGCCTGCGGCAGAAATACAGCGCCTCTGGGGTGCCCTAGATGATGTGGTGATGGGGGGCGTTAGTACCGGGGGGCTGTATCTAGGGCAGGGAGTGGCTACCTTTGCTGGTAACGTTTCAACGGCTAATTCGGGTGGATTTAGCTCTGTGCGCACAAAAGATTTTGAACCGCCGTTTGACTTAAGTAGCTGGCAGGGAATACGGCTTTTGGTTAAAGGAGACGGGCAGCGCTACAAGTTTATTTTGCGCGATCGCCAGGGTTGGGATAGTCTGGCCTACTGCCAGTCTTTTGACACCGAAGCTCAATCAGAAAGCATTATCTATATCCCCTTTGCAGCGCTGCGGCCAACTTTTAGAGCCAAAACCGTAAATGACGCGGCTGCGTTCAACCCTGGCAGCGTCTACTCGTTTCAGGTAATGCTTAGCAAGTTTGAATATGACCAAGCCCTAAACCCTCACTTTAAGGCGGGGGCTTTTGAGCTACAAATCAAAAATATTGACGTTTACGTCCACCCAGCTCAGCTCAATTTGTTTTATCTCGGTGCTCAACTATCTGATGTTGACTCCGATTTGGCGGATGGGTTACCAGCCTGTATAAGCTATCAGCCAATTGACCTGAGCCAAACTAGCGTTGAAGCAGCAGTGGATCACGGTTTGGCGCGGCTTGAAGCGAGTTTTGCCCAAGCAGGCTACTAAACTATGGCCTTGCTGAGTTCAAAAGCCCCAGCTTCTTTACCAGCGGTGGGGTATATTGCCTGAGTCCACTGGGTAAAAAGCTGGGGCTGTCAAGATAGCTGTAAGGG